>NZ_CEZPJD010000189.1:0-11376 GCF_983059655.1 Okeania sp. | reverse complement strand
AAACCATGATTATTTCGTTGTTTTTTCAGGAATTACCTGATATTTCTTCAGCCAAGATTGACAAATTTTCATCAGTTGCTCTAACAGTGATTTGACGTAGTTGCAAATATATGATACTTGCTAATATCTTCCAAAAAAGAAGAAGACTAAATCTTTTAGTTAACGACAATAAATAAGGACTTAACCAGAGACTCTACAGAGGGCGAATGTCATTCGCCCCTACAGACTTGTGCATAGCGCTGTAGAACAAGATGTGATAATATCCATATCTGAAACTATTAATTTACTAAATAAGTATGTTGCTTCAAAATACACAAATGACTGCACAAGATTTCCTTGCACAACTTGATGAGGTTATTGAAAAACAACATTTACTTAAGCATTCTTTCTACCAAATGTGGAATGAAGGAAAACTTTCTCTAGAAATGTTGCAAGAGTATGCTCAAGAATATTATTTACAAGTTCATTATTTCCCCACTTATGTTAGTGCTACTCATGCAGCTTGTGATGATTTAGAAACTCGTAAAATGCTCTTGGAAAATCTCATGGAAGAGGAAATGGGAGCAGCAAATCATCCGGAATTATGGTTACGTTTTGCGGAAGGTTTGGGTGTAAAACGGGAAGCAGTTAAAAATAGACAACATTTAGCAAAAACCAAGGAATCTGTAAGTATTCTCAAAGAGTTAGCTCGCAGTGAAAATCCAGCAAAAGGTTTAGCTGCTCTTTATGCTTATGAGTCTCAAATTCCTGAAGTTGCGACTACTAAAATTGCTGGTTTGAAAGAATTTTATGGCATTAATTCTGAAGCAGCTTTATCCTTTTTTAAAGTACATGAAAAAGCTGATGAAATTCACAGCCAAGTTACACGAGAAGCATTAGTAAAAATGTGCGAAACTGATGTTCAAAAACAGGAAGCATTATCAGCAGCAGCTAAGGCAGTAGATGCTTTAAATTTATTGCTTGATGGTGTTTATGAAGAATATTGTCAAGCTGTAAATTAACTAAATTTACAATCAAAAATTTTAAATAATTAGGTTACTGATGAAAGACTAGGGGTTTTGCATATCTGCCTCTAGTCTTTTGAATAGTAATTATTCAAATTACAGCAGTTTTCGAGTCTTGGAGGTACAAAGTTTTATTGCCCTAGGGAACAGGGGACAGGAAATATAAGAATAGTTTTACAATGGATAATTGATAATTAATCTATTCGGCTTTATTGCCTCTCATTTTAAGGAGAAAAAAATCAGATTTCCTGATATTCAATTCCGTAATGGTTAAAACCTTCTTGTAATTATCCATTATTAATTGATGAAAACTGTACCTCACGCTTCCTCAAAAATGCTGTAATTTTATATTAGAACTTATTAACTGTCCCTTGAGGAATATTTCCTGATAAAACTTGAATAATATTTTTAGCTGCTTCAAGAGCAATATCGTGGCGAATTTCATCAACAGCAGAACCTAAATGAGGGGTAAAAAAAGTCTGATTTTTCTCAGTTATTAATGTGTTGCAAATTTCTTGAGGACGATGAGGAATTGCCCAATCTTCCATCTCAAATACATCAGCAGCATATCCAGCTAAATGTCCAGATTGAATTGCTGAGGCGATCGCTTTCTCATCTACAACTGACCCCCGGCAGGGATTAATTAGGAAACTATTTGGTTTCATCTTAGCTAAGGTATCTTGATTAATCAGATGATAAGTATTAGGAATTAGAGGTACCATTAACACGACATAATTACTACTTTTTAAGAGTTCTTCTAAAGACACTCTAGAGATTTTCCAGGTAGTTTCTTGTTCTAAAGATAAAGGAATAGGATCGGTGTAAAGTAAGTTCATTTCAAAACCTACTAATCTTTGAACCAAAGCTTTTCCTAATTTTCCCATTCCCACAATTCCTAGAGTTTGATTTAATAATCCCCTACTATAAAGTTGTGGTTTCCATCCTTGAAAATTACCATCACGAATTAGGCGATCGCCTTCTAACATTCGACGACCTAATCCAATTAATAAACCAACAGTTAATTCTGCTGTTGGTGCTGCTAATAAATCGGGGACAATTGTGAACCAAATACCTCGTTTTGTACAAGCATCTAGATCAAAATTATCATACCCTCTTAAAGCTCCAGCAATAACTTTTAATTGGGGACAAGCATCTAAAAAACTCGATTCAATACAGTCAGGCATAAATACCATTAAACCTTCAGCTTCTTTAGTTCGATTGATAATTTCTTCACGAGATAATGTGTCTTGAGTTTGATTGAGAATAACTTCACAAGTTTGACTTAAATAATCAATAACTTCAGGATGAATCCAATGGGTAATAACAACTTTAGGTTTTTTATTCATATTTTAAAGGAAGAAGGAAGAGGGAAGAGGGAAGAAGGAAGATGGAAAGAAGAAAAAAGGAAGATGGAAAGAGGAAAAAGGAAGACGGAAGAAGGTTTAGAAGAAGGAAGATGGAAGAAGGACAGAGGGAAAAAGGAAGATGGAAAGATGGAAAAAGGAAGAATTATTAAGAGTGATTTTTCAGCCAATAGTCCACCCAAAATCCTAGATTTTTGAACCATCACCATCTAAAAGCTGGTACTCTATCAGTACAGAAAAAGCCTAAAATCTTTATCTGTAAAGACCTTTAGATTTAATCAGCAAGCCCTAATTACAATTCCATTTTGGTGAGGTATACCCATGCGAGCAAGATGCTCGCACTGAGAAAATTTAATTTAATTATTAAATCTGTACTTCATATACTTGTGATTGACTCCTCCTTCCTTCTTCCTTAATTAAATTTTTGACGTAAATAATTACTTAAACTATCAACTAAAGTAACCATTATTAACACAACTAATAAGAGTGCAGAAACTTCCTCATATTTGAGTAAACGTAAAGCTCCAATAATCTCAAATCCAATGCCACCAGCTCCCACAGCTCCTAATACCATTGAGGCTCGAAAATTGTATTCCCAACGGTAAAAAGTTACATCAGCAATTTGAGGAAAAATTTGCGGAAAAATACTATGAAAAATAATTTGTAAATGATTAGCTCCCGCAGATTTTGCCGCTTCAATAGGAGCATTATCCGTATGTTCTATAGCCTCAGCAAAGAATTTTCCCACCATACCAATTGAATGAAATCCTAATGCTAATACACCAGGAAGTGTGCCAAATCCAACTGCTGCCACAAACAGAATTCCTAGAATTAATTCAGGAATTGCCCTGGCTATATTCAGAATCATTCTTGATAGGAAATAAACAACAGGATGAGGTGTGGTATTACGAGCAGCTCCTAAAGAAAGGGGAAGAGAAAGAGCAATAGCCATACCTGTTCCAGCAATACTCATAGCAATAGTATCAACTAAAGGTTTAATCCAGTCTAGAGCACGACTAAAATCAGGCGGGAACATTTCTCCAACCATGTCAATTAAGTCAGGAACTCCCTCAGATAACCGTTGTCCATCCAATAATCCCACACTCCCAAAACTCACTAAAATAATGCCTAACAAAATCAATGTTTTAGTCAAAGAAATATACCAACTTCTTTGTTGTTGACGGAGCAAACTATCAAATTTATTATGAGTAACCATCTTTTCAGTTATCAGTTATCAGTTATAGTAATTTCATTTGAATTGCGTAAAAAAACCGATCGCTTTTAGGCAACAGGCAACAGGTAAGAAGGTTTGCCGGACTTTTTACCGTTAGTAAATAACCAACTCTTATTTAACATCTCATTTGAAAATGCTATATAAGTTGTCAGTTATCAGTTGTCAGTTTTCAGTTATCAGTAAAGATAATTTTTAGAATAAAATTGACTATTTTTTTGTAAGCATTCAGCTATTAACAATCAGCTCTCAGATATTTAGGGTTTGCTGAAAAAGTATTTTTGCTTTTCGTAGTAGTCAGTAGTCAGGAATTAGGATAATTATAGAGGCGGTAGTCGGAAAAAATTTCCGTTTATTTTTCTGCCATAATCGTCTCAAAATACTAGCTTTATGCAGCTCTTTTCACCGACAAAGCTGACACTTTTTTAGACAAAAAAATTCTACAACCAATATCAATCAATGCTTTGATATTTAATCAGCAAGCCCTATTTAATATTTTTCATAAATTAAGCAAGCTTTTCGTTTAACTTCTACTACATTTTCAACTATAGAATTGAAACGCAATAATGACTAACTTAAGTGGTTAACTCGTACAATTAATTGTGTAGGAGGAAATTTTAGATGTGTTTAGGAAGCTGATAGCTGATAGCTGATAGCTGACAGCTTATTTATTATTTACTCAATTCAGCAAAATCAAGATCTAGTAGTTTTCCTAAGTCTCTCACCACATTATAATCTTCATCTGTAATTGATTGAAATCCATCTGCTTTAAATGGCTTTAGTATCGCCTCATCTTCTAATTCTAAAAATGCCTGTTGAATTTGTGTTTTAAGTTCAGGTTCTAAATCAGAACGCATTGTCCAAGGATATTGAGGAAAAGGTCTAGATTCAGCAATAATAATTACCTTATTTTTATCAATTGTTCCCCTCTCAACTAAGGCTGTGAAAATGGGTTTGCTCAACCCTCCCGCTTGTGCTTTTCCATTAGCAACAGCAACAGCAACAGCATCATGGGCACCTGCAAAAACTTCTTCATAATTTTCCCCAGCTTTTAATCCTTTTTCCATTAACATTGACTTGGGAATTAAGTGACTAGAAGTAGAAGCTTGATCGCCATAAGCCATGACTTTTCCTTCTATTTTTTCATAGGAATCAATTCCTGATTCTGCATTACCAATCACTAGAGCTTGATAAGTGGTTTTTCCATCTTTTTCTAAAGCAGCAAAGGGTTCAATATTACTTTTAGTTTTGGCTAAAACGTAAGATAATGGACCAAAATATGCTAAATCTAAACGTCCTTTGCTAGCCACTTCAATCATGGAAGAATAATCAGTGCTGACAAATAATTCAATATCTTTACTTAATTTATTTTCTAAATAAGTCTCAAGTCCTTTATTATTTTGAATTACAGTAGCTGCAGATTCATCTGGTAATAAAGCAACCACTAATTTCTCAGGATTTGCTTTTGTATCTGCTAGATTTTCTGTACTTGATGTTTGAGTATTAGAATTACTACAACTAACTAAACCTAACCAAGCCAAAAAAAGCACTATCAAAAAATTTTTTTTGAGGATTAAACTTAACATAATCTTTCTTCCCTAAACAATTAATTAGTAAGCATTCAGCTGTCAGCTATCAGCCATCAGCTATGAGTTATTAATTCATACTGTTTAGAAGTAAGAATTAGTCTCCAATCCAAGGAGAATTAAAAATCACCATCTGACTACTAATAGCTGTTTGCGCAGCAGTCCGCAGTAAATACTCACATCAATGAAATTATAAGTATTGTCTCTCAAAAGTCAATCCCCTTTTTTTATAATGTGTTATAGATAACATTTATGCAGTTTTACTTAAAGGTAGAGTTAGATACATAGCAATTTCCAAAGTTATGAGGTAAAGTTGTTTTTCTTCTTTTCTATTCCCTGTTCCCTGTTCCCTGTTCCCTTTGATAAATTTCTTCAAGTTGTTGGTTTTTAATCTCTGAAGGACTACCATCAAAAAGAATTGTCCCTTTACCTATTCCAATAATTCGATCGGCATATTCTAAAGCTAAATCAACTTGGTGCAAGCTAATTAAAGCCCCAATTCTATCTTCTTGACAAATCTTTCGTAAATCTGATAGGACTTGATGAGAACTAGCAGGATCTAAACTAGCGATCGGTTCATCAGCTAAGAGAAATTTAGGTTTTTGGGCTAAAGCACGAGCAATTCCTACTCGTTGTTGTTGTCCCCCACTTAAAGCTTTTACAGGTGTTAAAGCTTTCTCTAATAAACCGACTCTTTCTAAACAATTTAAAGCAATATATTGATCTGTTTTAGGCAGAGGAAATAAACTTCTCAGAGTAGAATGATAAGCTAAACGACCTACTAGGACATTTTTCAGAGCAGTTTGTCTAGGAATTAATTGATGTTGTTGAAAAATCATGCCTGTCCTTTGACGATGTTTTCGTAATATTTTCGGGTTATGTAAATTACCTAATCCTTCAGTAATCACTTCTCCACTGGTAGGATAAGTAAGAAAGTTTATACAGCGTAAAAGGGTAGATTTTCCTGCTCCAGAAGACCCTAAAATTACGGTAAATTCTCCTGGAGTAAATTCGACAGAAATGTTATGTAAAGCTACTGTGCCATCTTTGTAAGTCACAGCCAAATTTTTTAGATAAATCATAATTATTAAGTCGTTAAATGATTAATCAATTTTTCCTAGAGTTTACTTTTAATATCAATATTTGGTCAAGTATATAGCAATCTTATTTTAATTGTGACATATTGTAGATTTTAGGGAATAGTTCAAGAATTAAGAATTAAGAATTAAGAATTAAGAATTAAGAATTACCTTTCCTTGATAAAGAAGAGGATTGATTCAAAGGAAAATTTTTATTTATTATCCCCTTAAAATGGGAGGCGCATACCCACAATTTGTCGGTAATGACAAACACAGAAGCAATAAAATTATCACGAATGATTTAGGATTGCTATAGTTGATAAAATTATTGTCTAAATACCTGCAAATATATATATCAAAAAAATTCCACGGAAGTTAGAAGTTTCAAACATTAACATGAACGAAGTTAAGGTTCAAAGGCAATACGATCAACTTGCTAATATTTATGATTTACGCTGGCGGAATTATATTATTAATACTCTTACATTCCTCCACAATTGGGAAGATATTGAACCACAGAAAATAATTCTAGACGTTGCTTGTGGCACTGGGGAATTTGAACGAATTTTGCTCAAAAAAAATCCAAAACAAGAAATTATAGGAGTTGATATATCTGAAAATATGTTAAATGTAGCTAGAAAGAAATATCAGGCTTATTCTAATGTCAAGTTTCAACAAGCTTCTGTTCATTCACTGCCATTTAATAGTCATTCTTTTGATGTAGTTGTATGTGCTAATTCTTTTCATTTTTTTGACAAACCTCAAGTAGCATTAGGAGAAATGAAACGGGTGCTTAAACCAAATGGTAAAGTAATAATTCTTGACTGGAATAAAGATTATTTTGTCTGTAGAATTTGTGACTGGTTTTTACAACTTTTCGATCCTGCTCATCAACAATGTTATACCGAAGCAGAGTTACATCAGTTATTAGTATCTGCCCAATTTGAAGTACATTCTGCAACTAAATTTCGTTTAGGAATTATTTGGGGAATGATGGCTGTAACCGCATTCTTTAGGAGTCAGGAGTCAGGAGAAATGTAAGCATTTCCTACGGACTGCTGCGCAAACAGCCGTCAGCATTCAGCTATCAGCTATGAATTATTAACTGATTTCTTACCACAGAATTGCATGGGTTCAGAACTCAAGCGATTCTTTCTTGTACTTAAATACTCTGGTTAAAAATGTAGTAGAAGTTGAAATAAAGATGGCTTCATTCATTAAAAAGCTGAGAGCTAACTGCTAATAGCTGAATGCTTACGTATAAATAGCCTATATATCATTTATTAGAGTTATTAGAATCAAACTCTGTTTTTAGTCAAATCGACATTTATGGGTGATTTTTTTTAACCACTATTATTACCGACTTCTGAAGTAGGAAGCTTGAAATATGAAATTTATTTGTTTTTGTAGTTCTGCATAGTAATAGTAGATGTGGATGAATAACACCTAGCAAAAGAGCAAGATATTTTAAAAATTTTAAAAAATAATGTTACGAATAATAAGGGCAATTAAAATACTTTATCCGAGATTTATCTTCGACTAAAAAAATAAATTTAGACCTAAAAACTGGTATTAAAGTCATCGGTGCATCTCAATTTTGAATAAAGCCAAAAATTTATCGCTTTTAGGCAACAGGCAACAGGCAACAGGGAATAGGGAATATATAAGAAAAAAGTATTTTTGCAAATAAATATGAGATGCACCCAAAGTCATTAATTATGACTCCTGACTCCTAAGAAATATCCTAGCTATTTGTAGCAAAAATTTATCAATTTATTGTAACTATTGCACTTTACAAAAAAAGTTAGACAAAAATTTTTTTCTACTATTCGGGAAAATAGGAAGTTGACAGTGGAGATAAACAAAATGCTATTTCCTTATTTAAAATCTTAGGTAATATCGTTTTGGGTTGATTAGTCAAACCACAATATTTTCTCTTAAGAATAGGGTGGGATGGCGTTTTGCTCCGCAACATGTAAAGCGGAGCGACTCTGATAAGAGCGGGTCTCAAAACCATATCCATCATACTAAGAAAAAAGAAGATTCCGTATTTTCGTAACCTCTTTATTGCAGAGTTACTGATAACTGATAACTGATAACTGATAACTGAAATGACTGTCATTCTAGAAAGTTGAGAAATACCATGAGTCAATGTTTTAATCCTAACTGTTTACATCAGAATTCAGCAGAAACAGAACTATGTCAGGAATGTGGTTCAAAACTATTATTGGCAGAACGATATCGTGCTTTAGAAATTATTGGTGAGGGTGGTTTTGGCCGAACTTTTAAAGCTGTGGATGAGTTCAAACCTTCAAAACCTTTATGTGTAATTAAACAATTTTTCTCCACAGTTCAAGATGCTAAAAGTATTCAGAAGGCTACAGAATTATTTGAACAAGAAGCAGTACGTTTAGAAACCCTCGGCAAACATCGACAAATACCAGAACTTTTTGCTCATTTAGTTCAAGATAATCATCAATATTTAGTACAAGAATATATTGCTGGTCAAAACTTAGCTGAAGAGTTGGCAACAGAGGGAGTTTTTAGTGAAGCTAAAATCCGAGAATTTCTGAATGAAATGTTATCTATCTTGGAATTTGTTCATAGCCATCAGGTAATACACCGAGATATTAAACCAGAAAATATTGTTCGTATTGCTAAGTCCGAGCGAGGTGAAAATCAGAAATTTTCTCTAGTTTTAGTTGATTTTGGTGCAGCTAAATTTACCTCTAAAACTGCTTTGACAAAAACTGGAACTTTAATTGGTTCAGCAGCATATATTGCACCAGAACAAGTAAGAGGTAAAGCCATCTTTGCTAGCGATATTTATAGTTTGGCTATAACTTGTATTTATCTACTTACTGGAGTAGCACCTTTTGATTTATTTGATAGTAGTGAGGATAGTTGGGTTTGGCGAGATTATTTAAAGATTCCTGTTTCTCTTCAGTTGAGTCAAATTATTGATAAAATGCTGAAAACTGCGACTAAAAATCGTTATCAAACAGCACGGGAAATTTTACATGATTTGAATGCTTCTCCAGAATTAAATACAGCAAAAAATCATATCCATAAATTATTTATTGGTGGAGTTGCAGGTATAAGTTGCTTATATTTAACGGGGATAGTTTTAGCAGGAATATTTTCAAGTTCTCCTCGACAAAAACCTGTTGTTATTCAATCAGAAAAACTTAAATCAGAACCTCAAAAACCTACTATTTCACCTCCAGAATTTGGCGGATTATATGCAAAATCTCCCACAGGGACAGTACAAGCTTTTCCATTAGAACATACAGATGTTACAGCTAAAATTGCGGGAAATGTATCGCGGGTAGAAGTAGTTCAACGTTTTACTAATCCCTATAAAACTCCTTTAGAAGCAATTTATCAATTTCCACTTCCCGATGAATCTGCTGTAGATGATATGGAAATTCGCATAGGCGATCGCGTAATTAAAGGCGTTATTAAAAAACGGGAACAAGCAAAAAAAATCTACAATAAAGCTAAAAAAGAAGGAAAAACTGCTGCTTTACTGGAACAAGAACGACCTAATATTTTTACTCAGTCTTTAGCTAATATTCAACCAGGGGAAACTATAGAAGTAGTAATTCGCTACACTGATGCTTTAAAATTTGCCGGAGGTGACTATGAATTTGTCTTTCCTATGGTTGTCGGACCTCGTTATAATCCAGGAAATTCTAATTTAAGTAGCTTTCCAGAAAAACCAATTCATTTAGCAAGTTTGTCTACCACAAATTATCTTCCTAACTTACTTTCTCAAACGGCAAAAACTCCACCAAAAGAACGTTCAGGCCATGATATTAATGTCACAGTTGAAATTGATGCCGGAGTACCAATTTCTAATATTACCTCCACCTCCCATCAAATCCAAATTCAAAAAGTTGCTGCGTCAGGATTACCATCTATTACTCAAGTACAATTAAACAAAACTGACACTATTCCCAATAAAGATTTAGTTCTTCGTTATCAAGTAGCTGGCAAAGAAACCCAATCTACAGTTCTCTCTCAAGCAGACAATAAAGGCGGACATTTTGCAGTTTCTTTAATTCCCGCTCTGGAATATCAAACCAAAGAAATTGTACCGAAAGATGTAGTATTTTTAATGGATACATCCGGTTCCCAAAGCGGTGCCCCTTTAGCACAATCTAAAGTATTAATGCGCCGTTTTCTTCAGGGATTAAATCCTGACGATACCTTTACAATTATTGACTTTGCTAATAGCGCTCAAACATTATCAACCCAACCTTTAGCTAATACTCCTGCTAACCAGAAAAAAGCCATAGATTATGTTAATAACTTAAAAGCAAATGGTGGAACAGAATTACTCAATGGAATTGATACTGTGCTGAACTTTTCACCTGCAAAAAATGGGCGACTGCGAAGTATTGTCCTAGTAACAGATGGCTTAATTGGCAATGAAAATCAAATCATTTCTCGCATACAAAAACAACTACAACCAGGAAATCGTCTTTATAGTTTTGGTGTAGGTAGCTCCGTAAATCGATTTTTATTAAACCGACTGGCAGAAGTGGGACGAGGTACAGTCCATGTTGTGCGTCACGATGAATCTGTGGATGCGGTAGCAGAAAAGTTTTTCAATGAAATTAATAACCCAGTGTTGACTAATATAGAAGTAACTTGGCAGGGTTTAGGAGAAGCTCCCGAAATATTCCCACTCAAACCTGCGGACTTATTTGCTCAACAACCTTTAATTTTGTACGGACGTAAACAAGATCGACTCAGTGGAAACTTGCAAATAACTGCCGTTGCTGCTGGTGGGAAAACCTATCGTAAAACTTTTCCATTGCGCTTTGACTCTGATGGTGGGAATGAAGCGATCGCTCAACTTTGGGGACGGGCAAAAATTAAGGAATTGATGTTGGAAATGAGTGATGGGGAGATGTCAGAAAAAGTTGAAGCTGTGACAAATGTAGCTTTGGGTTATCGGTTGATGTCAAAATATACTGCTTTTGTGGCGGTGAGTGATGAACAACGAGTTGATCCTAATAATTCTAGTCGTCGGGAGAAAGTGAAAAAACAAACTCCTGATGGGATGGTAGGTATTCCAGAACCTAGTTTTGTTTGGGCGATATT
>NZ_CEZPJD010000188.1:0-11387 GCF_983059655.1 Okeania sp. | reverse complement strand
GATTTATAAGCATTATAGTCTAATTTTACCAGTTAAGTTGTGTAAGTCCCAATAGTGAATTTTTGCGCTCATAATACACATTTAGGCGATCATATTCAAATACTGCAAATTTTGACTACGGATTAAAATCCGCGCCCGTCGTTTCCATCCACCGCTTAAAAGACGGTGGTTTTCCACTTACCGATTTTTTATGATGAAACTTGTAAACAGGAAAAGCTTTCTTAACTATCTCTCTCAAAGTACTTAAAAATTTTGGTCAAGAATATGTAATTAATTTTGTAAATGTGTTTATCATAAAAAAAATATTTAGTCAAATACTGTAGGAAAAAGTGTTAAGCTTCATAAACTAAAAAAACTATCTACTGTTGGTGAAATAACCATTTATACAGTTAAAGTTAACGGTGAAATAGGACTTATACACCACTAATTTGTGTGAAGTCGAAATGCTCTGCAAGATTATAGATCAATGTTTATATTATACCAAATCAACCAAACGACGTAAATAGGTAATAATAAATGAGAATATTCTCAATAGTCTGCATTTAATTAATTTTTGTAACAATCGAAAAGATTAAAAATTACAAAGATGATTTTGAATACTAATTAGTTTTAGTTATAAAAAGTATGGTAGTAAAAAAACTTAATTTAAAGTGATTGACAAATTAGAGTAGATCGGCAAAAATTAAAAGTTGTGATTTAGCGGAACTGGCGGAATTGGTAGACGCGCTAGATTCAGGTTCTAGTGTTCGCAAGGACTTCCGGGTTCAAGTCCCGGGTTCCGCATTATCTAGGGATATGCAGCATTTCTTGATTAGTTATCAAAATCTAATGAGTAGGAAAATCACAATATCCCGCTCGTGTTTCACTCCTCAAATAAAATAAGTAATACTAGATAAAAAATAAAGTATAAGTAGTGCTGACCAGTGTACAAAATCCTTTAGTAAAGGAAATCCGTAAGCTTCATCAATCCAAAGGAAGAAAGGAACAGCAGTTATTTTTATTAGAAGGAACTCATTTACTAGAAGAAGCTTGCCATAAAAGTTATCCTCTTTTAACTGTATGTTGTACGCCTGAATGGCAAGAAAGACATCAATTTTTGTGGGAATTATTATCTCAAAAAGCTCAAAGGATAGAGTTAGTAAGTGAAAGGGTTTTGAAGTCTCTTACTACTACAGTTAATCCTGATGGAATAATAGCTATAGCCCCACAAAAATCAACAAATTCTGTCAAAATTGCCAGTTTGGGAATTGCTTTGGACAAACTTCAAGATCCTGGTAACTTTGGTACTATAATTAGGACAGCTACAGCAACAAATGTAGATGGTTTGTGGTTAAGTGCAGATAGTGTGGACTTATATCATCCTAAAGTGGTTAGAGCTTCAGCAGGGGTATGGTTTAAGTTGCCTATGGCAATTTCTAGAAATTTAAAGACTGAGGTATTAAAGTTACAAAATCAAGGTTTGCAAATTGTAGCAACAGTACCGAATTCAACTATAAATTATTGGCAAATTGACTTACGAAAACCTACACTAATAGTGTTAGGAAATGAGGGGTCTGGTATTTCACAAGATTTACTTGAGTTGGCTGATTATTCTGTCAAGATTCCTTTGGGTAATGAAGTGGAATCTTTGAACGTTGCTATCTGTACGGCTATAATTTTGTATGAAGTTCAACGTCAACGTCAATCTCAATCAAATTAAGTAGGTTGGTGTTGAAAATTATCGTTATGTAAAGCCAGAAGGCTGAAGGCAGAAGGGAAGATAGTTTTGGGCAAGTTTACTTTTCGTTAGATACTTCTGTTTTTTTGCACCATCCTACTTACTTAAATGATGAACCTATCTCAGTAATAATATTTTGGCTAAAAACCCTAAGTATTTTGATAGTTAGGGCTTGCTGATTAAATATCAAAGCATTTATAGACAAAGGTTTTAGCATTTTTAGGTCGAAAAAAGTTCGCAAGTTTTCAGTCTAAAATGCTCAAAAAGGAGCGCATTTTGGGAGGATTATGACAGAAAAGTCAAGGGACGATTATTCTGATTACTTCTTCTATAACTCCCACTTCTCCTAACTTCTGGATTCTGTGTTCTGGCTCCTACGCCTTACCAAAAAACTTTATTCAGCAAACCTAGTTAAAAATTAAAAATTCAGCTTTCCATAAACATTTTGCTTTAACAAATAAGTCGGTGAAAGATAATGGGATAGGTTATTAGAGTTGTCGCTAAATAGAGGGAAAAAATCGCTCCAACCTAGACAGAGCAATAATTCCAATGAATTTCACGCCCGGATAGCTACAATCTTTACAGAACAAGGCTTTTGGGGATTTTTTTAAGTTATAAAGCGACAAGTCTATTGTATTATTCTGAATCAGGTTCTGATAATGGTTTGCTTTGATGATTTGTCTCCATATATTGGTCTATGTCGGCGATCGCTTCTTCTAATTCTGATAAACTAAGTTTTGGATCTGACTGTTCAGTATCTTGAAGATAAGAATTAGATTTTTCATTGTTGGCTTCCTCAAGAGAGCTATTCAATTGTTTCTCAAAGGTTTCAATAAATGTTTTTGCCGCCTTACTACGAATATCTTTTTTATCCATATTAGTTTCTGTCCTTGTCATCTTCTTGTTAAGAGTTCAACTTATTTTTTATAAATTATAGGCATACAAACAGCAGGAGTCTAGATATTTTATTTCTAGTATCTTCCCAAAGCAAAAATTAAGTCTGCTTTATATTATTAATTAATAGCTAATATTTTGATGATTTGGGAATTTTGACAATTTTTTTTATAGAGGAATCGGATTATTAATTTTGACTACTTTTGTTGAGCTTTTAAATTTGCTCTACAATCCATGAATATTTTGAGTTATTTTTAGCTATCTATCATTCAAAATTTATATGAAATAAAGTTTATATAATTGTAAACATTTAGCTCTTAGCAGTCAGTGCTTGTCTAGGGAATGCTACGCAAACCCTGATTAGTAATTAATGAATTACTTCTAAGTTTTGGTCAGGGGACTTTGGCAGTAACTTTTATTCAAATTCTATTTCACAAGGCTACTTTTATCTACTTCAAATTTAATAGCTGATAGCTGGTGGCTGAAGCTTACATATAAACTGTTTTTAATCAAATAAAATCATTGTCTAAAAACTTAATACTTATAGATTTCAGTATTTTATCTGAAATAATGATATTTGTTTTTTTAAGTCATTATAGCAATCCTATTTTATTCGTGTCAAAAATATTACTGCTTTTTAGGGAACAGGGAACAGGTAATAGTTTCAGTTTTTTTATCTACTCTACTTTTTGATTTAGGGAACAGGGAACAGGGAACAGGGAACAGGTAATAGTTTCAGTTTTTTTATCTACTCTACTTTTTGATTTAGGGAACAGGGAACAGGGAACAGGGAACAGGTAATAGTTTCAGTTTTTTTATCTACTCTACTTTTTGATTTGTCGCAACCTATTTAGGATTGCTATATATCCTAAACATATAGTTAAGAAAGAATTGGTTAGGACATAGACTAATGACAAATCTTAGACTAGAAAATGTTTTTCCCACTATTCCCAGATCCGATGTTCCCTGCTATAAAAGTTTGATTTGTCGCAGCAAAAAAAGACTAAGTGAAACAATGTATGTATGCAAGGCTAGCTCATACATACATGAATGAATAATTTTTGAATATGGATTATGTACTTAATTTTCTCGCTCCTTGTGCTTTAAACTTATATTATTGCAGTTTCTTTTAGTCAAGAACTAAGTTAATCTGGGATCTAGAGGAAATTAAGTTCCAATAAATCCCAAATCAAATATTTAGCTACGTCCCTAAAATCTCAAATATTATAGTTTTTGCAAACATACAAACAGGTTTTAAAAACAACAGATGACTCAAGAATTTGATTACGACTTAATAATTATAGGCGCAGGTGTTGGTGGACATGGTGCAGCATTACACGCCACAACTTGTGGCCTAAAAACAGCTATTGTAGAAGCAGCGGAAATGGGTGGGACTTGTGTTAACCGAGGTTGTATACCATCAAAGGCTCTCCTCGCAGCATCTGGTAAAGTTCGAGAGTTACGAGATACTCACCACTTAAAAACTCTGGGCATTCAATTAGATAATGTAGGTTACGACCGACAAGTTATAGCTTCTCATGCTAGTAACATTGTTGACAAAATTAGAGGCGACATGACTAATAGCCTGAAACGTCTAGGTATAGACTTGATTAAAGGCTGGGGGCAAATGGCAGGTCAACAAAAAGTTATGGTTAAGACAGAGAAGGGAGAAGAAAACTTTACTGCTAAAGATATTATACTTGCTCCTGGGTCCATTCCATTTGTTCCTCCTGGAATAGAATTAGATGGCAAAACAGTCTTTACCAGTGATGATGCTTTGAAACTAGATTGGTTGCCACCCTGGGTAGCAATTGTTGGTAGTGGTTATATCGGACTAGAGTTTTCCGACATATATACTGCTCTTGGATCGGAAATTACAATGATTGAGGCATTAGATAGATTGATGCCTACTTTCGACCCAGACATAGCAAAAATTGCACAAAGAGTTCTAATTCAATCCAGAGATATTGAAACTAAGGTTGGTAAGTTAGCTATTAAGGTAACTCCCGGATCTCCTGTAATTATTGAACTCGCTGATGCCAAAACTAAAGAAGTAGAGGAGGTTCTAGAAGTAGATGCTTGCTTAGTTGCTACAGGCCGCATTCCCTACACAAAAAATTTGGGACTAGATTATGTCAGTGTAGAGACTGACCGTAGGGGTTTTATTCCAGTAAATGACAAAATGGCTGTTTTGTCAAGTGGTGAACCTGTACCTAATTTATGGGCAATCGGTGATGCTACTGGAAAAATGATGTTAGCTCATACAGCATCAGCTCAAGGAATAACAGTGGTAGAAAATATTTGTGGTCGTGATCGGGATGTAGATTATCTTAGTATTCCGGCGGCTGCTTTTACTCATCCAGAAATTAGCTATGTTGGTATGACTGAAACAGCAGCTAAGGATTTAGGAGCAGAACAAGGATTTGAAGTAGGCAGCGTAAAAACTTATTTTAAGGGTAATTCAAAAGCAATTGCTGAAGGAGAAACAGACGGCATTGCTAAAGTAATTTATCGTCAAGATACAGGAGAATTATTAGGAGTACATATTATTGGCCTTCATGCCTCGGACTTAATTCAAGAAGCAGCAAATGCTATAGCTCAAAAACAATCTGTTAATCAGTTATCTTTTAATGTACATACTCATCCTACTTTGTCAGAAGTTTTGGATGAGGCATTTAAACGAGCAACTGTTGGCTAGTTATTAATCTGAAGAAAATTGTTATATTTAGTTATTGTAACTAATATAGCAATTTACTATTCAGTCATCATTTTTTTTGTTCCAGAACTTAGTTTTGCTTTCATATCTTAGTTACTGTAAATTCAGCAGATTTAAGAAATTCTATACTGCTAAATCTTGAAAATCTAAAGGCGATAATAAAGAATCATTAAAAAATAGAGTAGTCCTAAAAATTTAAGAATATTGGTTATCCTTTAATTTTCAGGAGTTAAGCTCCAAAAATTATCTTTTATTTTGCGAGTTTAGTACTCTACTATTAATGACGATACTTATAGCAGCTTTCATATTTCATAGAATACAAAGATTTTGCCTTAAAGGCATTTCTGCTGTTTGCGCAGCATTCCGTAGTAAGGGCAAAAGGCAAAAGTATTGTAGTCAACATGAGTGAAAACCGCTATAAAATTGTCTGTGGTTTGTAGAGATAAAGAGACTTGTCGAAGGGTATTCCTATGTAATTAGACTTTCTAATTTCTGCCTTCTTCAATACTTATTTAAAATACCAAAAATAGTAAATTATCAAGATAAAATATAATGCAAATTCGTCGCCGACCACCAACTTCACCTGTAGAAATGGGTAGTTTACGTTATGAAGTTGCTTTGCCAAACTCAAAACCTCAAAATATTCTGGAAGAAATTGTTTGGTATAAAGAAAAAGAGGTAGATTCTCTGCGGGATAAACAACCATTAATTGAGTTGAAAAAGAAAATCAACTCAATGTCTGCTCCTCTAGATTTTTTATCTATTCTATCCACAGGAAAAACTCAACCTGCTGTAATTGCTGAAGTAAAAAAAGCCTCTCCTAGTAAAGGGATAATTAGAGAAGATTTTGAACCAGTTACCATAGCTAAAGCGTATCAACAAAATGGTGCAACTTGTATTTCAGTTTTGACAGATAAAAAATTCTTTCAAGGTAGCTTTGAGTATTTGTCAAATATTAGGAAAAATGTTGACTTACCACTACTGTGTAAAGATTTTCTGATTTATCCATATCAAATATATCTTGCTCGTTTACATGGAGCTGATGCTGTACTACTAATTGCGGCAATTTTATCAGACCAAGATTTAAAGTATTTTATCAAGATAGTTAATGCTTTAGGAATGACTGCTTTAGTGGAAGTTCATAGTTTAAAAGAGTTAGACCGAGTATTGACAATAGAAGGAGTTAAATTGGTAGGTATAAATAATCGCAACTTAGCAGATTTTTCAGTAGATTTACAAACTACTTGTAAATTAATGGAAGCTAGGAAGAAAGAGTTAAAAAAACTTGGAATTTTAGTAGTAAGTGAGTCAGGAATACATGGATATCAAGATGTAAATATTGTTAAAAATGCTGGTGTGGATGCTGTTTTAATAGGTGAGTCTCTGATGAAAAAAGCAGACCCAGGTGCAGCACTGCTAGAGCTATTTACGCAGTAAGCATTTCCTGCGGAATGCTGCACAAACAGCGGTCAGCTATTAGCTATCAGCTATTGATGATAGGAGAAAGTAAAAACAATTGATAAATCTTGGATAGAATTCAAACTTACTGTCAAGTTACGCTTATTTAAGCTTATAAGGAATTATTCATTATTTGCTAAAGTGCTGACTGCTAAGAGTTAAATGCTTACTTTAGATAATAATTAAATTAAGGGCTTAAAGTTATCCTTGGTTGAACAAAAATATTTCATTCTACAAGAAGGGTAAAAAAGCAAAAAGTATTTGAGTAAATTCTATAATTTAAAGGATAAGTTATTATTCATTGTTTGTTTAAGCTTTATCCATAATGTCTAGAATTAATTATAGTTAATAGCGATCAAATTTTTCCTTATTTCTTCTTTAAGAATAATTACTAATACAGCAACTCTATGATTTCTATTTATTTTTGAAATTATCGCATAGTATAATTAACCAAGATGTCAACCACTAGAAATAAAACTATGGAAGCAATACCAGTCCCCTCCCATATTCACTATGAACTGCTACTTCAGTTATTAGAAAAAAAGACAATTTTAGCAGTAGACTATAATACAAAGCAACACGTAAAAGCACGGGAACTTATTGTAACTGTGAGAAAAGCTTTAGCGCTACAAAAACAATTAGAAGAAAGTTGCAAGCTAGCAAATTTACCAATTGAATATCAATGGTCTCTTAATGAAACAGAAAAATAAATATTAACTGCATTAGAGAAAGTAAACAAATCTGGCTATTTCTTCTCGGAATCTCATTCCTCCTGGATTCTGAATTCTTGATTCTGGCTACTCCTCTTAAAAAAGACTTCCATAAGCAAACTCTAATTAGAAGAAGTTAATGCAGTTACTATTTCGGCGATAATTTGTGAAACTATTCAAAATCATTACTTCAACAACAAAAACTTTGTGATTAGTTTTAACTTCTAACTTTTACCAGATAAATAGTTGCTTCAAGTCTTGAGCGATTATTAATATCTAAAATGTAAATTCTCTAGAAAGAAAAATCAAAAAAATCCTCAAAAAAAAATAATTAAAATTAAATAACTCCTAAAATAACTAAAACTTTCTCAGGTGGGAATCTTAAAGAAAAAATAAGTTTTTTAAATAAAATGCTTCTCAATCAATAAACATATAAACTAACTCAAGTAAAACAAAACAAAGGAATAGAAATAATGAATGACAAACTAATGTTAATGATTCCAGGGCCTACTCCAGTACCAGAAACAGCCTTACTAGCTATGGCTAAACATCCAATAGGCCATAGAAGCAGTGACTTTTCCAAAATTATGGCAGAGGTGACAGAAAACCTCAAATGGCTACATCAAACAAAAAATGATGTGCTAGTTTTAGCATCTAGTGGAACCGGCGCTATGGAAGCAGGTATAATTAACTTTCTCAGTCCAGGCGATCGCGTACTGTGTGGATGTAATGGTAAATTTGGCGATCGCTGGGCAGAAGTAGCTACGGCTTACGGCCTCCAAGTCGAAAAGATCGCAGCAGAATGGGGCCAACCTCTGGACTCGGAAAAATTTCGCGAACAACTAGAGGCAGATAAAGATAAAAAAATCAAGGCAGTAATTATCACCCATAGTGAAACTTCTACAGGTGTCCTCAACGACCTAAAAACTATTAATAGTTATGTTAAAGCTCATGGTGAAGCATTAATTATAGTAGATGCCGTCACCAGTATAGGGGCAGTCAATATACCAGTAGATGAGTTAGGTCTTGATGTTGTTGCTTCAGGTTCTCAGAAAGGTTATATGATACCCCCTGGTGTAGCTTTTGTATCAGTAGGTGCTAAAGCTTGGACTGCATATGAAACAGCAAAATTACCACGTTATTATCTTGACTTGGGTAAGTATCGTAAAGATGCAGCTAAAAATACTACACCTTTTACCCCGCCAGTAAATTTATTCTTTGCCTTGCAAGCTACACTTAGAATGATGCAAGCTGAAGGATTAGAAAATATATTTACTCGGCATCAACGTTTAATGAGTACGACTCGTGCAGCAGTCAAAGCTTTAGGGTTGCCCCTGTTTGGGCCAGATACAGCAGCGAGTCCAGCTATTACGGCAGTTGCTCCTCCACCAGAAGTAGATGCAGAAAAAATACGGGCTATTGTAAGTAAGCGTTTTGATATCTCTTTAGCTGGTGGACAAAACCACCTAAAAGGGAAAATTTTCCGTATTGGACATTTGGGCTTTGTCAGCGAACGGGATGTTCTCACTGCTATCTCTGCATTAGAAGTTGCTTTGCGAGAGTTGAGATACGAAGCTTTTACTCCAGGAGCAGGTGTAGCTACTGCTTCTAGAGTTTTAGCTGAGTCATAAGTTAATTAGGGTTTGCGCTTCACTAGTCTTTTTGCTCTTTGTAGGGAGTAGGGAGTAGGCAGTAGGCAGTAGTTAGGACGTATAGCAATGAGCGCTGGTATATTTACAAATTGCAGGATTGGCCAAATAGCTAAAAGTCTTATATGATCAGCAATTTATTCCCCCTGTTGCCTGTTGCCAGATGAGCTGTTGCCTGTTGCCTGCGCACAGCGCTATAGAAGCAATGGTAATTACAGAATCAGTGGCCAAAACAATGGTAACAGTGATTTTTCGGCTTTTACTTCCCAAAAATCCTCACTTTTTTCAACATTGCTTGTGAAAAGCTCATACTTTTTCCAGACATAATTTGCCTCAAACCAATATCAGTCAATACTTTCCTATTTAATCAGCAAGCCCTAATTATTGATTGGTAGTTAGTAGTGAGTTGAAGATATGTATCACCAAATTTAATTCTACTACTAGCTACATATTGAAGAATATAGAATTTCAACGTTGTAATGAAAGATTTTAAGTTTAGTTTTGAACTGGAGTTAAATTATGCTGTTTCTAGTAATTATTCTGACATTTAGTTGAAATCATAAGTGGTTTCTAGCCAATCAAATATTTTATCTAATTGCTCTAGGGTAACTAAACCGTATTGCCATAATATCATTGGAAAAGCACTGAAGTCTGGTTTACGATCTACTAAGTTGGAACTAATACTAGCTCTTTCAGCAACTGCTATAGAAGCTGATGAAATAGATAATTCATCTTTCAAGAAATGGATAAAGCGAGCATAATTATTTGGTGTCATTTTTCTTTACCTCCTATTTTGTAGACACCATTCTCTTTGCAACTCTTGTTGATAAGAGAATATATAGAGTCACATCTTTAAGAGAATTATGATGTCAATAAAATTAATATTTTTTTGTATATTATTGATAGTTATTTACTATCATCAAGCAATAACTTCTCTTGGTATTGCTAGGATATGCCAGTTTTTTATCTGTTTACTAAACTCTACATTTTTTCAAAAAACTTAGAGTTAAACTCAACTAGAACTACTACTCCTGGACTATACTAAATTTTGAGAATAGCTTGGTTTGAATCTACATAAGTTACCTATGCTATTCCGCAAAACTAGCTATTAATTTCTAGAAATATTTAGTGAAATTATTGTTACTCAAAATGTATATACATTCAGATTGAAAAACAGTTCACTATCTGTCTAAACATTACAGAAGACTTTCTATTGAATTCTCTCTCTAGTCAAAAGATATAAAAGTCGCAGGTAAGCATTTCCTACAGACTGCTGCGCAAACAGCTATTAGCAGTCAACTCTTCCGTTTGTCATGCTATGCAAACAGCTTTTTAATAAATTAAGCAAGCATTTTCTTGACTTCTACTACATTTTTAAACAAAGAATTAAAGCACAAGAAAAACAAGCTTAAATTGTCCACTAAAGGTAATAAAGCTGTTTGCGCAGCATTCCGTAGGAATAGCTGATAGTTGACTGCTGTTTGCGTAGCATTCCGGAGGAAATGCTTACCGTCGCAGACCACAGTATCTAAGTAGGTAGTTGACCTTTTTCAAACTATTACTACTTACGAAGCTAAACTTGGTCGAGTCAATTTTTGGCAAAATAACTACTTTCTTTTAATATTTGTATGTATTTTTATTCACAATACAAACAATCTTTTATGTATCAATGCACAAAAGCATACAACTAGATTTTCACTCCTAGCAGAAAATATCATTATTCTCACACCAATCAATGCAATTAAATTAAGCAAAGCAAAAATATAATCTTAGCAAGACAAGTTTTTATATATCTTCCATACCTTCTTGGTCAAAGTAATACTCGTAACTCAGTTCAGCATTATCGATATCGTCAAAATATTTCTCTTACAGCTTGCGAAATTTAATTTAACTTGATTTATTTCCGATGAATAGAATAGCAGTATTGCAAACCATGAAAAGCTTAAGAATACATATTCTGGACTTTAGGTTAACAATGCTTTGAATCCATCTAAATAATGTCTGGGTTACCAATATAGCAAACTAAAACTTTAGTGTAAATATATAGTGAGTAAAATAATAAAAAGTTTTATTAGGTTTTGTCAACATAATTCAGAATTTTGCGATCTTTTAGCTTGTATTCAAAACATTATAGGTCTAGGGAATGGCAAAAAATAAATCATCCAAATTTTTGGACTAAATTAGTTTGTGGAGTTGAGATTGTAGGAAGCTTTTCACTTTGTTATAGTATTGATTGATAGATT
>NZ_CEZPJD010000187.1:2938-11417 GCF_983059655.1 Okeania sp. | reverse complement strand
TAACTGATAACTGATAACTGAAATGACAAGGGGAAAAAGAACACAAACTTCACAACTAGAAGTCAGATTACTCCGAGAAGGTATCGTTGAATCAATTCACCAAGTTCAGGCCACTGTGTGCGACCATAGAGGTCGGGTTTTATCTGTGGCCGGAAATGCAGATACTGCCACATTTGTCCGTTCAGCTCTTAAACCATTTCAAGCTTTAGCAGTTACTACTACAGGCACTCTAGAACGTTATGACTTAACCGACTTAGATTTGGCCATTATTTGTAGTTCCCATCAAGGTACAACAGAGCAAGCAAGACAGGTATTTAATGTTTTATGGCGCTGTGATATTGACCCATCAAAGCTTCAATGCCCAACTCCTGCCAATAAAAATAGTCCTTTGCAATATAACTGTTCTGGTAAGCACGCAGGTATGCTGGCTGTTTGTCAGCAAAGAAGTTGGCCGATGGAGTCTTACCTGCAAATGAAGCATCCAGTTCAACAGTTGATTATTAGTAAGGTGGCTGAGTTACTGGCAATGCCCGCAGCAGAATTTATTGGCGCTCGTGATGATTGTGGTGCTCCAACTTATCTTCTACAACTAAGTCAAATGGCAACTTTATACGCCAAACTGGCTTCAGGTGATAGTTTAGACCTAGAACGAATTGTTAGGGCAATGACCTATCATCCAGAAATGGTTGGGGGAGAGGGAAGTTTTGATACAGAGTTGATGCGCTTGACGGCAGGAGAAATTGTTAGTAAGTCTGGGGCTGAGGGAGTGCAATGTATTGGCCGGGTAGGTGAGGGGATGGGTTTGGCCATTAAAGTTAATGATGGTGCTAAACGAGCGAAATATGCAGTGGCTATTCACTTGTTAACTCAGATGGGTTGGATCAGTCCAACTATTGCTGAAACTCTAGCGGAAAACTATATGTCTCTCAGTAATGTCAAGCGTTTGGAAGTAATTGGAGAAATGTGCATGGTATAGTTCAACAATTAATTACTAATAATTAGTAGACAGTGCAAAATTCTTGTAAGAACTATTGCTAGCTAAGGCTTTCAGCTATCTAAGGGTTGAAAACTCTTTATTCAAAGCTGTAAGTACTGTAAGCTTTTTCCAGTAATACTTTCAGCCTTTAAAGCAAATAGTTTTTTGGAATAACTTTGTACTCTCCAGTTAATAATTACCTCTCCTTGAAAATGGATAGGATTGACTAGCAATGAAAATTTTTTCTTGTTTCTCCTTTAAAGGAGAGGCTTTAAACGTTAATTATCTTTTCCCTTATGGGTTTAATATCCCACCGTCAACGGTCGTGCTTAAAATTGTTTGGGGTTATAATTCCCATACAATTCTGCTTTCTGCCTTCTGCCTTCTTCAATCGGTAATTGGACGGCTATGAAAAAAATTTGGAAAATATTTTGAGTAAGGGGTTGCAATTTTGATGAGGTTATGGTTATACTAATAAAAGACGACGCGGGATAGAGCAGTCTGGTAGCTCGTCGGGCTCAAGTTATAAGGTAAGACAAACAAAACAAGCATAAATAGACACCGCTAGTCACTAAGCTTGAAGTTACACCTTGTAAGGGGCGGCATACGAAGAAATTTGTATGTGTTTACTTGTCAAATTCGGGGAAACCGTTAGCGGGGTAATCCCGAGCCAAGCTCCAAATGAAAGGAGAAGGTGTAGAGACTGGTTGGCAAGTACCCTAGCAGTTCTAGTTTGATAGAAGCTGAGGGTAAAGGGACAGTCCAGACCACGAACTAATTCTTAAGGTTGAGAATTAAGGCAGTGAAAGCTGTGGTGGTAAGCATAACCCGAAGGTCGGTGGTTCAAATCCGCCTCCCGCCATAAAAAGTTAATAATCAAAAAAAGAGTCTGGTCAATCTTAAGATTTATCAGGCTTTCTTGATTTTAGGCTTCAATACTCTAATAATACTAATTTGATAAATGTTTGCTACAAATAGCTAGGTATTTCTTATAATTTCCTACGGGATGCTCAACAAAAATGTAGAGTTTGATTCCACATTCCGCACTTCAATTTGTAGGATTGATATGATACAAATCCGTAGTTTAGTAGATATTTATACTATGCAAATCATCTCAATTACTTTTTTCGTTCATCAAATTCCGAGTAAATATTAGGGTTTGCGCTCAAAAGTCTTTTAGTAGGGGTAGGAGACAGGAGACAGGAGTTAAGAGGAATGGGAATTATAGAGGAGGTAGAAAGAAGAGTTGTCCCAAGATTTTTCTGCCTTTGTTTGCCCTCAATACTAATATGTATGAACTTTTTATAACAAAAAGCTAGTACTTTTTTCGCTCCAAAAAGGCACTTACCTTTATCCATCAATGCTTTGAAATTTAATCAGCAAGCCCTAATTAATTTTAGCACTTATAATACATCTGAAGTATAGCCACAATTGATCGACTAACTAAAAGTTTTATATTACAGCAATTTATTCCTCCTGTTGCCTGTTGCCTGCACATAGCGCTATAACTTCCCTATTCCCTGCTATAGTTGAATGCTGAATGCTTATAGTTATACATAATACAGATAGAAAATATAGTTGAAGAAATGATAAATTGGAAATATTTCAGATTAATTACACCTGCTGTATGTTTATTAATTATTATTCCATCTATACCATCTATACCAGTCGAAAAAAATTTTAATCTAGATTCAAAAGCACAAGCAAAAGTTAAGATAAATTCTTTTAGCTCTATTCTACAGAAAAATCAAAAAATTGAAATACAGCAACAAGAAAAGCAAGTTCAATCAGAATTTTACAACGATCAACTTGATGAAAATTTGGAAAAATTACAAGAAAAATTAGAAAAATCAACTCAAGAAGACGATCGCTTTGAGATTATTCGTACTTTGAATAAAATGGCTGTTGTTTATGATACTCAAGGTAAGTATTTCAAAGCCTTAGAATATTATCAAAAATCTTTAAATAATGCTAAAAAAAATCAGGATAGTGAAAGTATTACTGCTATTTTAAATAAGATTGGCTTGGTGTATTCTCAGTTAGGTTTATATGAGCAGGCGATCGATTTTTATAAACAAGCTTTAAAGAAAAATCCTCCAGACAAAAACAAGATATTAAGTAAGATTGGAGCAATTTATCGTCACTTAAAAAAATATTCTCAAGCCTTAGAATATGATCGACAAGCTTTAGAAATTTATCAAGAAAATCAAGATAATCTTGGTATAGCTAAAATCCTCAATCATATAGGTGTAATCTATAGAGAGCAAGAGGAATATTCTCAAGCATTAGAGAATCACAAGCAAGTATTAGCTATTCAACAAGAAGAAGGCGATCGAGAAGGTAAAGCAGTTACTTTTCATAATATTGGTAAAGTTTATCAAGAGCTAAATAAGTATTCGGAATCCCTAAAATTTTTAAATCATAGTTTAATTATAGATAGACAACTTGATAATAAAGAAAAAGAAGGAATTAATCTTGCTAATATAGGTAAATTATTAGAAACAAAAAATCAGACTGAATTAGCAATAATTTTCTATAAACAATCAGTTAATCTTACAGAAAGTATCAGGAAAGATTTAAAAGTTTTACCAACAGAAGAGCAAGAGGCTGATGTAGAAAGTGTTGCTGAAACATATCGTACTTTAGCTGAATTATTACTGCAAAAAAAACGAGCGCTAGAGGCACATCAAATTATAGATTTACTCAAAGTCCAAGAAATATTTGAACAGATGGGCAGTTTACAGATTGACAAACATAAATATAGTGAATTGCCATTCCTAGAATCAGAAGAACTCTTTTGGAAAAAATATAGTCAGCTCATAGAAGCAGCAAGTGATACGAAAAACCAAAATCAACTAGAGGAAAAATTACTAGAAATTATTGAATTTTTTGATAGTGAAGAAGTGAAATCTATCGTGTCAGAATTAAAAGAAAATGCTGAAAATCAAAAACTAAGTTCAGATATAGTATTTTCTTTACAACTTGAACTAAAAGAACATCAAAAGAAAAATACAGTAGTATTATATCCATTAGTTTTAGAAGACCGACTAGAATTAATATTAGTAAGTTCAAATTCTCCCCCTGTACATCGTACTGTATCGGTAAAACGAGAAGAATTTAATCAAGCTATCTTTGAATTAAGAGTGAGATTAATCAATAGAAATAATTCTCAATCATTCTCCAACGAAAATAATAATCAATCTGATAAAATAGTTATGCAGGCAGGATTTAAACTTTACAATTGGTTGATTAAACCTTTAGAGAAAGAGCTAAGACTTGCTAAAACTAAAACTATTATTTATGCGCCAGATGGAAAACTACGTTATATTCCTTTAGCAGCTTTATATGATGGTAAAAAATGGCTAGCAGAAAGGTTTGAAATTAATAATATTACTGCTGCAAGTTTAATGGATTTAGATCCTAGAGAAAATTTTCAACCAGTAATTTTAGCAGGTGCTTTAACTGAAGGTAGTTATCAATTTCAGGTAGGTAGAAGAAGATTTGAATTTGAAGGATTACCATTTGCGGGAGTAGAAGTAGAGAATATAGAGCAGATATTTCCTGAAACTAATAAATTATTAGGAAATGAATTTACTAAAGAAGCTATGGAATTAAATATGGATAGCCATAATATTGTACATTTTGCCACTCATTCTGCCTTTGTAAATGGTCATCCAGAAGAATCTTTTATCTTATTTGGAGATGGCGATCGCGCTACATTAGGAGATGTGAAAGATTGGAATTTAAAGGATGTAGAATTAGTGGTATTGAGTGCTTGTCAAACTGCCCTGGGAAAAGATATAGGAAATGGTCAAGAAATACTAGGTTTTGGTTATCGAGTGCAAGAAGCTGGTGCAGCAGCAACATTAGCAACTTTATGGTTAGTTGATGACCAAGCTACTCACGAATTTATGAATTATTTTTATGCAGCTTTGAATAAAGGACTAAGTAAGGTAGAATCGCTAAGAGAAGCACAAGTTAATATGATTAATAGTGAGTATAATCATCCTTATTATTGGGCACCTTTTATTTTAATTGGTAATGGGTTTTGAAGGAAGAAGGAAGTTTAATAATTAATAATTAATAATTAATAATTAATAATTAATAATTAGGGCTTGCTGAATAAATATCAAACCATTGACAGATAAAGGTAAGTGCCTTGTTTTGTCGAAAAAAGTGCAAGTTTGTTGGTCTAAATAGCTGCATAAATCTAGTATTTTCGGACGATTATGGCAGAAAAATTAAGGGAAAATTTTTCCGACTACATTAATTCCCATTTCTCCTGACTCCTACCCTCACCCATAAGACTTATTCAGCAAACTCTAAATAAATTTATAGATGTGCAAAAGGTAGAAATATAGATGATTAATAGCAAGTATAGTTATCCTTATTATTGGGCACTATTTATTTTAATTGGCAATGGTTTTTGAAGGAAGCATAAAGTTGAAGTATTATAAGTTATGAAATATTATAAGTTAAGTGTAGATATGAATTCATAGAGACAACAATAGAAAATGATAAATTGGAAATATTTTAGATTAATTATAGGCACAGGATTTTTTTTATTTTGCCTTTATCTGTAGTCACAGAAAAGGTGTATATAAATGCAAAAGCAGTTGTACAACAGACCACAAAATATAGCGATAAAACTACGTTTCGCTGGGGCGATCGCTCGCTCCCAGAAAATTTAGAAACTAAAGCACAGCAACTTTACCAGAAAGCTACACAACAATTTCAAAATGGTGAATTAGAAGCAGCTTTAAAAACTTTGCAACAGGTGTTAGACATTCGTAAGCAACAAGGTGATCGCTTTAATATCAGTAGTACCCTCTACAGCATAGCAACTGTTTATAAACAATTACAGGAATATCAGCAAGCGTTGGAGTATTATCAGCAAGCGCTGGAAATTCGTCAACGGTTAGGAAACCAAGATAAAACATCCCTTCCACTCCGCGAACGAATTGCTGCTACTCTACACAATATTGGTACAGTTTATCATCACCTTAGTCAATATCCCCAAGCATTGGCATCATTAAACCAAGCACTGGTAATGCGTCGGCAACTCGGAGATAGTGCTGCTATTGGTCGCACTTTAAATGAAATTGCTATTGTTTACGATATTCAAAGTCAATATCTGAGAGCTTTAGAGTTTTATAAAGAAGCTTTAGAAATTGCTCAAAAGGAAAAAGATAGTGTAAATATCAGTGCAATTTTAAGTAATATGGGGTTGGTCTATTCTCAGTTGGGGCAATACGAAAAAGCTATTGATTTTTATCAGCAAGTTTTAGATACTAACCCTCCAACAAAAGGTATTATTTTAAATAATATTGGTGCTGTTTATCGTCGCTTAAAAGAGTTTCCAAAAGCTTTAATTTTTTATCAACAAGCTTTAGAAATTAACCAGGAAAATCAAGACCGTTTTGCTATAGCGACAACCCTTGATAATATAGGTGTAATTTATCGAGAACAGGGTAAATATTCTCAAGCTTTAGAGTCTCATCAACAAGCATTAGATATGCGAAAAAAATTAGGCGATCGCGAAGGTCAAGCAGCTACTATTCATAATATTGGTATAGTTTATCGAGAATCAGGGAGCTATCCTGAAGCATTACAATTTTTGACTCATACTTTAATTATTGACAAACAACTTGGAAATAGGGATGGGGAAAGAATTACTCTAGGGAATATAGGTAAGTTATTAGAAAAAGAACGACCTGAATTAGCAATAATTTTTTATAAACAATCCGTTAATGTTACTGAAAATATTCGTCATAGTTTAAAAGTTTTACCAGTAGAACAGCAGCAGTCTTATGTAGAAAGTGTTGCTGAAATATATCGTAGTTTGGCTGACTTATTACTTCAACAAAAACGTGTGATAGAAGCACATCAAATTCTCGATTTACTCAAGGTACAAGAGATATTTGATTATATAGGAAATTTAGAATTTAATGAGGATAAATCTAGAGAAGTTCCACTGCTAGAAATGGAAAAAAAGTTCTGGCAAAAGTATAACAAATTCATAAATGCAGTAGGTCAAGACCTGGATAAAAATCAGAATATTTCATCAGCAAAATTGGTTGATATTCGGGATTTGATTAATAGTCAAGAAGTAACAAATATTGTATTGGAGTTAAAGAAAAATTCTAGTAGTCAAAAACTGAATTTTGAGATATTAACTTCTTTGCAGTCTGAACTAAAAAAACATCAGCAAGAAAATACAGTAGTTTTATATCCTTTACTTTTAGAAGACCGCCTCGAATTAATATTAGTAACTGCTAATTCTCTCCCATTACATCGTACTGTTTCAGTCAAGCAGAAAGAATTCGAGCATGAGCTTTTGGAGTTGAGAGTGGGATTAACTGATAGAAGAAAAGCTCAAAATAAAAATCAATCTGATTCTAGAGTTATGGAGGCAGGATTAAAACTCTATAATTGGTTGATTAAACCTATAGAATCTCACTTGAAAATTACTGACGCTAAAACTATTATTTATGCTCCTGATGGTCTACTACGTTATATTCCTCTAGCAGCATTATATGATGGAGAAAAATGGTTAGTAGAGAGATTTAAAATTAATAATATTACCGCTGCAAGTTTAATAAAATTTATCCCTGGGGAAAATATTGAGCCTCAGATTTTGGCAGGTGCTTTAACTGAAGGTAATTATAATTTTAAGGTTGTGGAAACAGAGTTTAGTTTTGCAGAATTACCTTTTGCTGGAGTAGAGGTAGAAAAGTTAGCAAATATTTTTCCTGAGACTAATAAATTATTAGGAAATTCTTTTACTAGAGAAGCTATAGAGTCAAATATGGATAGCTATAATATCGTACATTTGGCTACTCATTCTGCTTTTGTCAGCGGTCATCCAGAAGAATCTTTTATCCTATTTGGAGATGGTAATCTTACTAACTTACGAGAAGTAAAAGATTGGAATTTAAAGGGTGTAGAATTAGTAGTTTTGAGTGCTTGTCAAACTGGTTTAGGGAAAGAGTTAGGAAATGGGGCAGAAATTCTGGGTTTTGGTTATCAAATGCAAGTAGCTGGTGCCACAGCAAGTTTAGCAACTTTATGGCAAGTTGATGACGAGGGTACTTCTGAATTTATGAATTATTTTTATACAGCTTTGAAAAATGGTGCAAGCAAAATTGAAGCAGTTCAAAAGGCACAAATTGCTATGATTAATAGTGAGTTTAATCATCCTTATTATTGGGCACCTTTTATTTTGATTGGTAATGGGTTTTAATTGAAGCATTCAGCAGTCAGCTATCAGCTATCAGCAAAATTTGTTAGGGTGTATTAGATAGCTAAAACTTATAAATCCAGTAGAGTGCGTTACGACTTTCGCCCCCTAAATCCCCCAATTCTGGGGGACTTTGAATTATTTATTTTCCCCGTTGTGAGAACCGAATTTGGTATAATCCTTCGCCCCCTAAATCCCCCAATTCTGGGGGACTTTGAATTATTTATTTTTCCCCGTTGTGAGAAGGGGATTTTGTATAATCC
>NZ_CEZPJD010000187.1:0-2838 GCF_983059655.1 Okeania sp. | reverse complement strand
TAATAATTCTTTCCACTCATTTTCTAACTCTAAATTATCTGGTTCAGCTAAACGTAATTCCGCTAAACCTTTCACGGAATCAAACCAAATTCCATTACTGGCATAAATACTTGGATATTCATTTTTTTCAGCATTTTTTAGTTGATTTACAAGATTGGAATTAGGCTCAATTCGTCGCAGCCAACCACTTACTCTTAAATCATATTTTCTTTGCCTGGAATTACAAATAACTCTAACAATCCAATAATAATTTTTACCAATTTCTAGTTTTGCTTCTGCCTCTGGAATACTAATAGCTATTACACCAGATTTAGCTGGAATATTTATAGGTTCTGTACGGTAAATATCTGTTACACCATCTTCCTTTTTAATGAATATCTGCATTAATTCTGCTGAAGTGGGAGGAACATACATAAAAATTTGAGGAGATTTTGCTACTGTTAATTGCACCTTATTTTTATCTATTTCTGGATTGGGGATTAAGGCAGTTAAAGATAGACCATTGGGATAATCATTGTCTTGAGGGCATTTTTTTGAATCGCGAGTTTTGCGTGCTTTAGTTGTGGGTTGTCCTTCTAAATCTGTTTGGGGTTTGTATTGAGTATTTTCTACTAAGAGAAAGGGGTTAGTAGTTAAAAATAAAATAGTTGTTAAATTTGCTATATAAGTTTGCCAAGTCATTTGATTTTGGGATATTTTTTTAGAAAATACTATAGCATAAGGTGGCATTATGGATCGAGTAAAAGTTCAGAATAGTGATAAGAATTACAAAGGCAAAAAAATATCCCCATCTATGAGTTTTCCCATACGATGGTTGTCTATTTTAAGTGTTAATAGTCTGATGTTATTTAATGTTAGTTTTCCTCTATTAATATTGCCTAGTTTTGTTAATGGGGGAGAAGTTATTGCTCAGACAGATCCCAATTTTGAGGCAGAAAGGTTATATAACCAGGGACGTGAGCTATTGAAGCAGGGTACAGCAGAATCTTTGAGGGAAACAATAATTAAATGGGAAGAAGCACTACTACTATTTAGGAAAACGCGCAACCTGATTTGGGAAGCAACTACACTTCTTGGTATTGGTCGTGTCTACGATATCTTAGGAGAAAAACAAAAAGCTCTCAATTACTACGAGCAAGCTTTACCTATATATCGGGAAGTAGGGGATAAGCGTGGGGAAGCAATTACTCTTAATAATATTGGCAGCGTCTACGATAACTTAGGGGAAAAACAAAAAGCTCTTAATTATTACGAGCAAGCTTTACCTCTATTTCAGCAAGTAAAAGATAAGGCTGGAGAAGTAATCACTCTCAATAATATTGGTGTTGTCTACAATAGTTTAGGAGAAAAACAAAAAGCTCTCAATTACTACGAGCAAGTTTTACCTATATATCGGGAAGTAGACGATCCTCGTCAAGAAGCAAACACTCTGAATAATATTGGCACTATCTATGATGACTTAGGGGAAAAACAAAAAGCTCTCAAAAAATACAAGGAAGCTTTACCTCTATTTCAGCAAGCAGGCGATCGCCGTAGGGAAGCAATCGCTCTCAATAATATTGGTGTTGTCTACAGTGATTTAGGAGAAAAACAAACAGCTATCGATTACTTTGAGCAAGCTTTACCTATACTTCAGCAAGCAGGCGATCGCCGTAGGGAAGCAGGTACTCTCAATAATATTGGTCGTGTCTATGATACGTTAGGAGAAAAACAAAAAGCGCTTAATTATTACGACAAAACTTTATCTCTATTTCGGCAAGTAGACGATCCGGGTGGGGAAGCAAGGACTCTTAATAATATTGGCAGTGTCTACAATACTTTAGGAGAAAAACAAAAAGCTCTTGATTTCTACCAGCAAGCTTTATCTATATCTCAGGAAGTAGGTGACAAGGGTGGGGAAGCAAATATTCTTAACAATATTGGTCATGTCTACAATAGTTTAGGAGAAAAACAAAAAGCTCTCAAAAAATACAATCAAGCTTTACCTATACTTAGGGAAGTAGATGCTCAACGTGTAGAAGCAATTACTCTCAATAATATTGGCATTGTCTACAATGACTTAGGAGAAAAACAAAAAGCACTTGATTTCTACCAGCAAGCTTTACCTCTAAGACGACGAGTAGGAGATAAGGGTGGGGAAGCAACTACTCTGAATAATATTGGCAGTGTCTACAATGACTTAGGAGAAAAACAAAAAGCACTTGATTTCTACCAGCAAGCTTTACCTATACTTCAGGAAGTAGAGGATAAGGCTACGGAAGCAATCGCTATCTCGAACATCGCTTCTGTCAAACGAGACCAAGGCAAACTAACTGAAAGCCTAACATTCATAGAAAAATCCCTAGAAATAATCGAAGAGCTCCGCACCAAAATTGTTGCTCAAGACCTGCGGACATCCTACTTTGCTACAGTTCAAGATAACTATCAATTCTACATTGATATTTTAATGCAACTCCACGAACAAAACCCAGACCAAGGTTTTGATGCTAAAGCACTCCACGCTAGCGAACGCCGTCGCGCCCGCTCCCTCCTCGAACTCCTCACCGAAGCTAACGCCAATATCTACCAAGACGTAGATAAAGGATCACTACAAAAACAACAAAGTTTACTCCAAAAATTTGATGCCACCGAAAAAGAACGCCTGGAATTAGTTAGAGGCGACTTTAAACCAGAACAACTAGAAAAAATCAAACAAAAATTAGCCACTCTCCAAACAGAATACCAACAACTGCAAACCCAAATCAAACAAACTAGCCCCAGTTACGCAGCTCTCAAATATCCCGAACCCCTTAACCTCCAACAAATTCAACAACAGGTACTCGACGACAACACCATACT
>NZ_CEZPJD010000186.1:0-11516 GCF_983059655.1 Okeania sp. | reverse complement strand
CAAACGGAAATTCTGGCTCCTACCCTTACCAAAAAACTTTATTCAGCAAACCCTATTTATTTAAAGTTTAACCTTCAACTTTAACAATAAAATTCCATCTGTTCAAGGAAGCTATCATTTTCTGTGGTATAAAATCAACTTAATTAAAAATAAAATATTGTAATATATCCGCATAATTAATTACCAAATATTTTTAATTCTATTCCTCACTGAATTCTAAATATTAATGAATTATACAGATGCAAAGGAATTTGATATTAAAAATAATTTATCATATCTCTCATATTTTTGATTAATAATTCTCATGTATTATAGATAAGTTTCTGGCAATATCTCCATTGTGTTATTTATCTAATTGAGTTGATTTAGATATAATTTAAATGGTCAATATTAATAATTCTATTAAAATGTAGATATTGTTGTGTTGATACTTAATCGGTATTGTATTATGTGGGAAGTATTAATAACTCTATTTTCATCGAAGCAATATATGCCTCATGGTCAGTGTTACCTGTGGCAGTCTCAGCTTATCTGGTTACATTTTCTCAGCGATCTTTTGATTAGTTTGGCTTACTACTCTATAGCCATTACATTAATATACTTTCTCCGCCAGCGAACAGATGTCCCATTTAAACAAATATTTTTCCTGTTTGGAGCTTTTATTATTTCCTGTGGCACAGGTCATCTGGTAGAGGTCTGGACTCTTTGGCATCCAGAATACTGGATATCCGGGCTAATCAAAGCCTTTACTGCTTTAACATCAATATATACTGCAATTACTCTAGTACAAATTATGCCTCTAGCACTGGCCTTACCAAGTCCCGGTCAACTAGAAGCCATTAATAAACAACTAAAAATAGAAGTAAGTCAAAGAGTAAAAGCTGAAAATGTCCTAAAAAATTTGATTGTTGGTACAGCTTCAGTTACAGGAGAAAAATTCTTTTCTGCTCTAGTTCAACATTTAGCAAAAGCTTTGAATGTTAGGCACGCATTTATATCACAATTTCCAGAAGATAGTTCAGAAGAACTCCAAACAGTAGCATTTTTTGCTCAAGGAAACTTCGCAGAAAATATTAAGTATAAAATCGAAGGAACTCCTTGTGAACCTGTCATTAAAGAAGCACAACTCAAGTTTTATCCTGACCAAGTTCAGAAAATTTTTCCGAAAGCATCTCTGTTAGCTGCAATGGAAGCAGCTTGTTATTTAGGAGTACCATTAATCAATGAAGAAGAGCAAGTAATAGGAGCATTATGTATTAATAATGATCGAACTTTAGACAACCCTGAAAATGCTATAGCCATTATGCGGGTCTTTGCAGCTAGGGTAACAGCAGAACTACAACGTAAAAAAGCTGAAATTAAGGTCCATCAAGCTTATAATGAATTAGAAAAAAGAGTTGAATCTGCAACTCAAAACTTGCAACAACGTACTTCGGAATTAGTGAAAATAAATGCCGTTCTGGCAACAGAAATAAACGAAAGAAGAACGGTAGAATTGGCTTTAAAAAATAGTGAAAAAATTTTAAAACAAACACAATCAGGTTTATTAAAATTAGCAAAAAACCAGAATTTATACACAGGAAATCTTGACGCAGCTCTAGCCGAAATAACTAAATTAGGCAGCCAGACTCTGAATATAGAAAGAGCAAGTGTTTGGTTTTATAATGACGATAAATCAGAAATTAAATGTGCCGATCTATATGAAATGAGTCTCGATAAACATAGTCAAGGAATAATTCTTTCTAAAGATAACTATCCTCAATATTTTGAAGCTATAGAAACAGAAAAATTAATCGCTGCTTCAGATGCTCATCGAGACCGTAGAACTCAAGAATTTAGTGATTCTTATCTGACTCCATTTTCAATTTATTCAATGTTAGATTCTTCTATTTACCTACAGGGAAAAATTGTCGGAGTTATTTGTTTAGAGCAAACTCAAACTAAAAGAAATTGGACGATAGAAGAACAAAATTTTGCTAATTATATAGCATATATGACAGCTCTAGCAATAGAATCACACGACCGCAAACAAGCAGAAGCAGCATTAAGCTCAAGCCAACGTTTAGTAGAAACAATTACTCATACCTGTCCAAGTCTTTTGTATATATACGATCTAGTTGAACAGAAAAATGTCTATGTTAATCGCTCAATTCAAGAGATAATTGGCTATACAGAATCAGAAATTCAAGAAATGGAGGAAAATTTATTACAAAATTTGATGCACCCCGATGATTTTGCGAGACTGCCTCAACACCTTCAAAAAATTATGATGGGAGCAGATGGCGATATCTTTGAATTTGAATATCAAGCCAGATGTCGCAATGGGAAATGGATATGGCTATTCAGTAGAGAGACTATCTTTAACAGAACACAATCTGGAGCAGTAAAACAAATCATTGGTACAGCTACCGATATTACTGGAAATAAACTAGCAGAAGCTAAACTACAAGCTAGCCAAAAATTTTTGGAGCGAGTGATTAACTCAGTAGCCGATCCTATATTTGTTAAAGACCGCCAGCACCGTTGGAAAATCGTTAACAATGCTTTTTGTCAGATGATCGGAGCTTCACAAAAAGATTTGCTTGGCAAATCTGACTACGAATTTTTCCAAAAATCTGAAGCAGATGTTTTTTGGAAAAATGATAACCTTGTCTTTGAGAATAAAATAGAACAGGAAAGTGAAACAAAATTAACAGATACTACTGGTAAAGTTCATTATGTATCAACCAAAAAAGTTGCCACCACTGATGTTTTTGGTAATCAAGTATTGGTTGGTGTGATTCGAGATATAACGCAACAAAAACAAATTGAGTTAACCCTCCGACAAACAGCAAAGCGGGAGTCTGCCCTAGCCACAGTAATTCAGAAAATGCACCAGTCTATAGATTTAGAAACTATATTCAACGCTACAACTGAAGCACTACAACAGGTAGTTAAAGGCGATCGCTGTGTTGTCTATCATTTCCACCCAGACTGGAGTGGAGAATTTGTGGCTGAGTCGGTAGATCAGAAATGGACTTCTGTATTAGACTTACAAAAACGCTCCTTAGCATATGAATTAGCAGTCGATAAAAATGAGTGTGTAGTTAAAACTTTTGCCAGTGTTAATCGGACGGTACAATATGCCGACACTTATCTACAAGATACTCAAGGTGGTGTTTACAGTCAAGGAAAAAAATATACATCCGTAGCAGATATTTACAAATCTGGATTTGATTCATGTTACGTAGAATTTTTAGAGCAATTTCAAGTAAGAGCTTATATTACTGTTCCTATATTTTCTGGTACTCAGTTATGGGGACTATTAGCAATTTACCAAAATACAGGTCCGCGCTTATGGCAGGAATCAGAAATTAGTCTAGTAGTTCAAATAGGTACTCAGTTGGGAGTAGCTGTCCAGCAAGCAGAACTACTTACCTATACCCAAAGACAAGCAGCAGAATTGAAACAGGCAAAAGAAATTGCCGATGCAGCAAACCAAGCCAAAAGTGAATTTCTGGCTAATATGAGCCATGAATTACGTACACCTCTAAATGCCATTCTTGGTTTTACTCAGCTAATGAGTCGGGATGAAGATTTATCTTTCGAGCGTCAAAAATATTTAGAAATTATTGGTCAGAGTGGAGAACATTTACTAGCATTAATTAATGATATTCTTGAAATGTCAAAAATAGAATCGGGGCGAATAGAACTAAATGTAAATAATTTTAATCTTCACTGTCTATTAGATGGCCTAGAAAAAATGTTACAGTTAAAAGCTCAATTAAAAGGTTTAAAGTTAAAATTTGAGCGTTCTACTGCAATTCCTGAATGGATTAAAACTGATGAAAATAAATTACGTCAAGTCTTGATTAATCTCATTGGTAATGCCATTAAATTCACAAAAAAAGGAGGCATTACTGTTAATATTTCCCTAGTTACTCAAATGAAAAATGAAAACCTAGAAACAAAACCTTCTGTGGCTCAGATTATGTTTTCTATCACAGATACTGGAAAGGGCATTGCCTTAAATGAACTCGATAAATTATTTAAACCTTTTAGCCAAACCGTAAGTGGTTATGAATCTAAAGAAGGGACAGGTTTGGGTTTAGCAATTAGTCAAAAATTTGTTCAATTAATGAAGGGAGAAATAACTATCAATAGTATTGTGGATAAAGGAAGTACATTTACTTTTGATATTCAAGCAGAAATAGCAGAAGCATCTGTAACAAAAGAAAATCAATACTCGGAAGAAATAATTATTGCTTTAGATTTTGACCAACCTCAATATCGTATTTTAATTGCGGAAGATAGAAATACTAATCGTTTGTTGTTAGTTAAATTACTTACATCCATAGGCTTTAATGTTCAAGAAGCTGAGAATGGTAAACAAGCTATAGAAATTTGGCAGAGTTGGCAACCTCACTTAATCTTAATGGATATGAGAATGCCAGTAATGAATGGCTATGAAGCAACTACAAACATTAGAAATCAATCAAAAGGTGAATCAACTAAAATTATTGCTCTTACTGCTAGTGCATTTGAAGAAGATAAACGTGTAATTTTATCAGTAGGATGTGATGATTTTGTCAGAAAGCCATTTCGAGAATCAGAATTATTAAGAAAAATTGGCAAACATTTAGAAGCAAAATATATATATGCACCAAAAAAAATTAACAACGAAAATGTTAATCAAAATATCAATCAAAATTCCTCAGCAAAAACACTAAATTCTTCTGAAATACCTGCTAAGATTGCCAAGATGCCCTTAGAGTGGACAAAAAAATTAAACCATTATGCATCTATGGGTTCTGATGATGAAATTTTCCGATTACTTAAACAAATTCCTCAAGAAAATACAACCCTTACTACAGCCTTAACTGATTTAGTTGAGAACTTTCGATTTGATATAATTATAGATTTAACCAAGCATCTAGAAAACTCAAAATAATTAATAATGGAAAATTCCAAACAACAAGATAAAATACTAAATATGAACAAAAATCCAGCAGATATCCTAATTGTTGATGATACACCAGAAAACTTACGCCTTTTATCTCGAATGCTAACAAAGCAAGGGTATAATGTTCGTAAGGCAATTAGTGGACAAATGGCACTGAGGGCAGTAAAAACTGCGCCCCCCAATCTCATTTTGCTAGATATTATGATGCCAGAGCTAGATGGGTATGAAGTTTGTCAACAGTTAAAAAATAATCCTCAGACCTCTGAAATTCCGATAATTTTCCTCAGTGCTCTTGATGATGTAATTGATAAAGTTAAAGCATTTAAAGTAGGGGGAGTAGATTATATTACTAAACCATTTCACCTAGAAGAAGTTTTAATCAGAATTCAAAATCAATTATCGCTACAAGCTGCGGAAAAAGAAATTCACCTACTCAATACTCAACTAGAAATGAGAGTGCAAGAGCGGACAAAACAGCTAGAGGAAGCTAATACTAAATTACTTGAAATGGCGCTTCACGATAGTCTGACAGGATTAGCAAATCGGGTTTTATTCATGGACCGTCTCAAACAAGCTCTTAATAATACTCAAGCCAATTCAGCATATAAGTTTGCTGTGATGTTTCTAGACTGCGATCGCTTCAAAGTAGTTAATGATTCTCTTGGCCATCTAATAGGAGATGAATTACTCGTAGCAATTTCTGGTCGCTTACAAAAAGTACTTAAACCAGAAGATACTCTAGCCAGACTAGGAGGAGATGAATTTGGTATTTTGCAAATCAATATTCAAGATATAGATGCTGCTATAAACTTAGCAAATAAAATATTTGAACTTCTATCTTATCCATTTAAACTGCTCAGACATGAGGTTTTTATTAATGCTAGTATTGGTATTACTTTAAGTAATAGTAACTATGAAAAACCAGAATATTTATTAAGAGATGCAGACACAGCAATGTATCAAGCCAAAGCATCAGGGAAAGCAAGATATCATATCTTCAGTCCAGAAATGCATAATTCTGCTCTCCAACTTTTGCAGCTAGAAACAGACTTACGTCGAGCAATTAATCAACAAGAGTTTATTGTTTATTATCAACCAATTATTGAATTTAATACAGGTAAAATAATAGGTTTTGAAGCACTGGTACGTTGGTATCATCCTCAGCGTGGTATAGTTTCACCAGCATTATTTATTCCGATAGCAGAAGAAACAGGTTTAATTAATCCCCTTGGCAATTTAGTAATGCGGGAGGCGTGTCATCAACTCTACAAATGGCAGCAGCAAAAAATTACCGATTATCCTCTAACAATGAGTATTAATTTATCAGTAAGACAGTTTGCCCAGCCAAATTTGATTGAACAAGTCGATAAAATTCTGGCAGAAACACAAGTAAATCCTCAAAATATTAAATTAGAAATTACAGAAAGTGCTATAATGGAAAATACAAAAACAGCTGATATATTACTCAAAAAACTTAGAGACAGAGATATAAAACTATGTATAGATGATTTTGGTACTGGTTATTCTTCACTGAGTTACTTACATTTATTTCCTGTAGATACCCTCAAAATAGATCGATCTTTTATCTGGTCAATTGATGATAAGTCAACTGATTTAGGACTTGTTCCAGCAATTATTAGTATTGCTAAAACTATGAGAATGAATGTAGTTGCTGAAGGTATAGAAACACCTATACAATTTAAACAACTAAAAAAATTAAAATGTGACTATGGTCAAGGATTTTTATTTTCTAAACCTCTAGAAGCAGAAAAAATTACTCAATTACTGAAGACAAATCCCCAGTGGCAGTGGTAATATTAAGTCCGGTGGAATTGGACATAAAAAATATCCAATAGTCATAACTACGCTCATCAAAGTGATTCTTTCTCCTCTTTAGTTCTGATTCCTAAATACTATAAAATCTATAACTATTTAAGCGGATTTGAGATAAGCAGGTAAACAAAATTAATTACACATTTTAGAAGCTGAAATCCTTACTTTGTAAGTATTGCTTGTGTAAATAATTATGTGTAGGTGCTTATAAAAATTTAATTATTAATGCTTTATATACGAACAAATATGCTATGCTGAATGCTTACGTTTACTTTTGAGATTTTTTTTGTGATAAGTTCGCCCTTTCCAATGACCACCTCGCCCTCGCCAATATCGCCAAGCTGAATTTATAGTAATTAACGTATAAATCGAAGCAACAGTTGGTAAACTCATCGCATAGATTGGTGAGAGTTGATAAAATCCGATCATAGGTAAATAGACTAAAAACATTAATATTCTTGCTAATAAAGCGATCGCTACTATCTCCCACCAACTAAAAATTATTCCTAGAGTTATTTCTAATGAGGGAACTAAATAAATTAACTTCATCCCTATTACTGTTGCAAATAACAGTAATGGTGAATAATTTAGCTGGGTAAAAGCAGTACGAGCAACCATACTCCAAATACTAAATATATCGGGATAGGAACGCCTACTTTTAGTGTCTGAAGTTAGCCCTAACCAAATCTTTTTATTTGTTGATTTTTGTTTGACTGCTGTAGCTAAAGAACAATCATCTATTAAAGCATTTTTAATAACTTCTATTCCACCAATTTCATCTAAAACTTGGTGACGAATTAATATGCAACCTCCAGCAGCTGCAGCGGTAGAATTTTGTGGATTATTTACCCATCTAAATGGATATAATTTTTGGAAAAAAAATACAAATGCCGGAATCATTAATTCCTCTGCTAAAGTTTTGCATTGCAGTTTCACCATTAGAGAAACTAGGGCTAAGTTCTCTTGTTCCGCTTTAATAATAAGTTGACTAATATTTGTGGAGCTATGTTCAATATCTGCATCAGTAAAAAGAAAATAATCTGGGGCTACAGTTTGTTGTTTTACATATCTAATTCCTTGATTAATTGCCCATAGTTTTCCACTCCAACCACTAGGTAAGTTTCCTGCTGAAATTACTTCTAGTTTAGTAAAATCATCATTTTGTTGAGCTATAAATTTTGCAACATTAGCTGTATTATCTTTGCTATTGTCATCCACCAATATAATCTTGAAATTTCCTGGATAATCTTGATTTAATAATGATTTTAGTGTCGATTTCAATAATTTTGCTTCATTTCTAGCAGGAATGATCGCAGTAATTGATGGCCAATATTGAATCTTTCTAATTTCTGTTTCTGATATGGGCAATAATCGTCTATCTACCAACCAAAACTTGCCTCTAAAAAGTAATAAGTATATCCATATTATCAGATTTAAAACGCTCGTTATTAATACAATTTTGTGCATAAATTTACCCTGATTTATAAGTTTGAAGTAGCAGTCAGCTTTTCAAGGTGTATAATGGAAGATTAAAACCCCAATTAACACGCACAACTAATTTTCCAAATTATAGTGGGGGACTTAAACCCTCGAATTTTTAGCGCTCCAGCTAAATGCTGTTTGCGGAGCATTCCGTAAGGAAAAGCTGATAGCTAGTTAGGAGCCGTGTAAGAATAACCTGAACAGTTTTTTTGATGGAAGCTAGATTTCACAATCTATTTCAGATAAAATTTGTACAACTTATTTTTACAGGGCTAGTTAGGTTTGCTGAAAAAGTCTGATTGTGATGATAGGCAACAGAGAACAGCTGATCTGGCAATAGTTTAGATTATCTGCTACGGCCAAATTTTCGGCATTGTCAGGTAAAAAGATGAGCATTTTGAGACTAATTGAGCCAAAAATCTTGCTCTTTTTCAGCAATATTTAACTAGGGCTTGCTGATTAATTCTCGCGCGTATTGACTGATATTGGTTTCAGCGTTTTTTTGTTGAAAAAAGTACCAGCTTTTCGGTGAAAAAAGCCTGAAAAGCTAGTATTTTGGGATGATTATGGTATAGAAATTGTCCATCAATTTTTCCGACTACCTCCTCTATAATTAATTGCCATTTCTCCTGACTCCTACCTCTACCAAAAGACTTTGTTCAGCAAACCCTAATTATTAATTATTGAACACCTTCTTCTCCCTAGAGATTAATAATTTCTACCTCCTCTAAATTTTCAGCAGGTGTAAATCCAAATATACGGGAGTAAAAATAAAATTCTCCATCTAAAGCCCGTTTAATATTCTCTGAACGACGAAACCCATGCTGTTCTTCTGGAAAGGCAATATAAGCCACTGGCATTCCTTTTTGCTTTAAAGCTTCTAACATCATTTCTGCTTGATTTGGTGGCACAATTTTATCTTCTAAACCTTGGAAAAAAATTACAGGACAAGACAAAAGCTCAGTAAAATTAATAGGCGATCGCTGTTTGTATATATCTTTGGTTTCAGGATAAGGCCCAATCAATCCATCTAAATAACGAGATTCAAATTTATGAGTATCCGTGGCTAAAGCCTCTAGATCGCTAACTCCATAATAACTAGCACCAGCCTGAAAAACATCCTTAAAAGTTAAGGCACATAAAGTAGTATAACCTCCTGCACTACCACCAGAAATAGCCATACGATTACCATCAACTAAACCCTTTTTAGCTAAATATTGAGCGCCATTAACACAATCATCAACATCAACAATTCCCCAGTTATCTTTTAGTCTTTGCTGATACTCTCGTCCATAGCCAGTGCTGCCTCCATAATTAACATCAAGTAGGGCAAAACCACGACTTGTCCAATATTGAATTTTTAAGCTTAAACTACTAGAAGTTGCTGCCGTAGGCCCACCATGACTTTTGACTAAAAGAGGTGGTTTTTCTGATGTTATTTTTGTGTAATCTTGATTAGTTGGTGGGTAGAATAAACCATAAGCAGTATTGCCATTTTCTGTAGGAAATTCTATTGATTGAGGAATAGATAAATAACCTGAATTAATTTCTAATTCTGTAGAACGTTTTAAGATTTCAATAGCACCTGTAGATAGATTTATATTGACAATTTCAGTTGGTTTTGTCGGAGAACTCCCCAGAAAATAAACTCGATCTTGTTTTACTTTCAAAGAACCCATTGAAGTATAGGGTATTTCTATTTGCTGTAGATGTTTTTTCGTAGTATTAAGAGTTGCTAAATGCCAAATTCCATTTTGAGTAAAAGTGCAAAGAATTGTGTTTGCTGTTGTAAAGCCATAAGTAGACATTCCAAATACCCATTGTGGCATTCCAAACTCTGCATTTAGAGGATATAATGGCTCTACATTTACCATTTCAGTTCCTGAAACTCGATAAATATTCCACCATTTAGAGCGATCGCTAACAAAATATAAGATTCCTTCTGCAGACCATTCCGGTTGAAAAATTGATTCTTGTTTGCCACCTGCAACTAATTGAGCTTCTCCGAATAAACCATTTGCATTAATGTGAGCTACCCATAACTCAGTACCATCCCAAGGCATATTAGGATGATTCCAACTTATCCAACAAAGTCGCTCACCATCTGGGCTAAGACGTGGCGAGGCATAAAAATCATTACCCTCGGCTAATATCTGAATATCTGCCTCATTTTTGATATTGATACTAACTATCCTATTTATAGCTTCTCCACCTTTGGTATGATCTTCCTGAATACAAATTAGGCGATCGCGCTGTTTATCCATCACAGCATCAGCATAACGGCAGTTTACTTCTGGAGTTAAAGGTTGAGGAGCTGTATCAGGAGTTTGGCGGTAGAGACGTTGGTCAGCAAAATTAGAAAAATAAATCGTGCCATCTGTCACTAAAAATGTACCACCTCCGTATTCATGGACTCTGGTGCGGACATTAAAAGGTGGGGGAGTGATGTCAATTATTTGTCCATCTGGAGTGTGACGGACAATTACATTCCGTCCACCTTCTGATGGTCGTCCCTCGATCCAGTACACATCTTCACCATCAATGGCAATACTGCTAAGTCCAATTGTTCCTGCCACAATCAAATCAGCAGTGATGGGAGATTTCCAAGAGCCATAAGGTGCTATTTCTTTCATAGTTGAAAATTAATATTATAGATTATAGAGCAATATTTACTATTAATTGTGTCATTATCAGTCACTAAGTCCTAAATATTCAGTTTCATTCAATACTAGGACAATATAGTTTTGACTTAACTACTGCCACTCAACCTACAATGTTAATACAACCGAATCATATAGACTAGAAAAAAGTTTATGAAATTGTCATGTATATTTTTTAGTGTCTAATTTTATCTTTTGGGAAAAAAGGCGATCGCTTTGAGTTAATTATTTCTGTTGTAGTGAATAGGGCATTGCACAGTGAAGAATGATTTGAGATTTTTGATGAAAATTATTTTGGATTTAAGAATTATGAAAATAACTAATATTAGGTTTTTTTAGTCAAAGTCTAAACTAACTTTTGGCAATATCATATCATGTCCGGTAGCATCAGTATTGTATGGCAAAGGTAAGGAAGAAGGAAGAGGGAGGAAGGCTATTGAGCAAGAAAAAAACCTAAATTTTCTGTAGATATTCACTCTTGGGTTTACACAAACGATATAAACGGATATGATATCATGTCCGGTAGCATCAGTCTTATATAGTAAATAGGCAACAGGCAACAGGCAACAGGCAACAGGCAACAGGCAACAGGCAACAGG
>NZ_CEZPJD010000185.1:0-11536 GCF_983059655.1 Okeania sp. | reverse complement strand
TGGATAAGAATTGATTTTATTTTTAATTTTTGGAGATGTCTATTAGACACCTGGCCATATTTGCTTTAAACTCGTGCAATTTCTGATAATTTACGATCGCTGCTTCCACTTTGTTGCACTACTTCTAGAAATAGCCTCAGCGATCGCACTTAATTGATATATTTATAGCGGAAATAGCGTAAGTGCTAGCACGGATTTAATCTGCTAGTTTTTTTGAACTAAAAACAGAAGAAAAGTCCTATACATATAACTTTCATCGTTTTTTATCTAGCAATTTTTTTGCTATAAAATATTGCGGAAGTGACAAATTAACCATATTTAAGCAGATTATTTTGCTATAAAAGTTACAATTTCTAGTTGCATTTACAGATTAAACACAAATTTTACCACTTCAAAAACAGATGAAAGTCAAGCAGGAAAAGACTTAAAGTGCTATCTATATAATCTTCATCAGACTCATGCAAATCTTTACATCTCCTTCACCTATCAGCCTTTTGTTGTAGTTATATTAGATTTAATGAAACAAACAACACACAGCTAAAGAGAACAAAACCAATGAAAGCAACTAAATTATTAACTTCCGTATTCGCTTTAGGTTCCATTGCATTAGGTACATTAGGACAAGCAAAAGAAGCAGCAGCAGTAGCACCAAGCATCGTAAATAGTTGGCAAGCATCTGAAGCTGTTTCAGACGAATATCATAGTGCTAACCATAATCATGCCTTCTGGATACCTAATTTATCAAGTGATTTTGATTTCGAGGGTGATGCTTTCTTCAATGAGTATGATGATGGCACAGTTAATTTAATCGGTAACATTGGTGCAGGGAATAAAAAATTCGCAGTAGATGTTTGGTTCAACTCCCTAGGAAATTTACAAGAAGGACAAGCGATCGCTCCAAATCTTGCACCTAAAATAGAATTGAATCGGGGAGACCATCAGAGCGTCACGAATGTTGCAGATTGGAGTTATTACACAATTGATAGTAGCAAGTCTTTATTAACTGAAATAGGAGAATGGTATGGTAATAATAATTCTACAGATACATTTTTCCTAACGGACAAAAGTAACACATACAAAGCTCAAATGGGTTTAGGAGCTAATGGTAAAAACGTAAACATGGGATTCGCTCAGTGGTTTTACATGATAAATACTGACGACAGAGAGACCTACGAAGAGTATGGTCTTAATGGAGAAGGAGAAAATCGTGTGAGACGCTACCACGGTGATATCAACATTGACCTAAATGTGCCAGAAGGAGGAAGCGGTATTCTGAGTGAGAGTGTTCCTGAACCTGCAACAATGAGTCTTCTAAGTCTTGGTTTATTGGGATCTGGTCTGGGTGCATTAAAGCGCAAAAACAAGTAATTGACTTTCATCTTTGCCACCCAAATGATGCAAACATTAGCATCCCATTATCCCAAAACTAGGGAACTTCTATCACTTCTACTTCTAATCTATTATTCAATTCAGCTTCAACTTGTAAATATCATAGCTCAGGGTATATCTAATTATAAAATTAAATAATATTAAGCTGACTAATTTTCAGTATTCAAAACAGCTTATCACTTAAATATAGATTGAATAATGATGCTCATATCTTCTGAGCGATTTCAGAATGATTAGGAGAATACGAAAGCAAACTTGGGAAAGTAAATAAATCAAACTACAGATAAAGATTTAATCTTGGTCTCCATTGTCAAATATGACTGGAGACCAATTTTAGTTTTGACACTCTCAGATCTAAAGATACTCTAGTTTTCCACTTTCCAAGTGTTTCTGATGAGAAATCTCCAGAAACAAAAATTAGCCTTGCCTTTTTCAAAAAATTTTGTGGGAATGTTCTATTTAGGGTTTGCTGATTAAATATCAAAGTCTCTATAGATAAAGGTAAGTGCCTTTTTAGAACGTGAAAAAGTACGTGATTTTCGCCTTATTAAGACTCAGAAAGTGAGTATTTTGGCGTATAGTTGGGCAAAAGTTGGCAAGGGATAATTTTTCCGACTACCTCCTCTCTAACCCTTCTGCTTTCTGCCTTACCTCACGATCAACCTTACTTTCAAAACAGGATTTAGTATAAACACCTTATTCCTTCTGCTGTAATACCAATTCCCAAAAATAATGCTATACTTCCTGTGGGACTTCAGTTATTAAGTAATAATAATGCTTGAATCATGTTTGTAACGATTCTCGGCATTAAACCAAGATATCTTATCTCTTTTCACCCTACTCCCTACTCCCTACTCCCTACTCCCTACTGTCAAGGAGATGTAGCAAGACTTTTGAGAAATGGTATAACATAGCAATTCTCCAACTTCTAAAGGCCGTAGTTATTGCTATACAATGATTTAGTGGTGCAGGAATTTTGCCAATCTCTATCTAAAATCTATAATATTAACTATGGACATTAAACGAGTAATTATTGCTCATAAGGCCAAAGATCATGTGAGTCAGCATTATGCAGAACAATCTGCTAGACAGTTAGAAGATAGAGGCTGTCAAGTGTTAATGGGGCCTAGTGGACCACAAGATAATCCATATCCGGTTTTTCTGGCCTCTAGCACTCATAAAATTGATTTAGCAGTGGTTTTAGGGGGGGATGGTAGTGCTTTAGCTGCTGCAAGACATTTAGCAGCTCTAGGTATTCCAATGTTGGCAGTTAATGTGGGAGGACATTTGGGATTTTTGACAGAAAATTTTGAAGATTTTAAGGATACAGAGAAGGTATGGGATAGGTTATTTGAAGACCGCTATGCCGTACAACTAAGGATGATGTTACAGTCAGCAGTGTTTAATGGCGATCGCACTAACCTCCAACCAGCAAGCGATCGCTTTTTAGCTTTGAATGAATTTTGTATTAAACCTGCTTCTGCGGACCGGATGCCCACTTCTATACTGGAAGTAGAGATTGATGGGGAAGTAGTAGACCAATATCAAGGGGATGGACTTATTGTTGCTAGTCCTACAGGTTCGACTTGCTATACTGCTTCTGCTAATGGACCAATTATGCACGCTGGTATGGCTTCTATTTCTGTGACTCCAATTTGTCCTTTAAGTCTTTCTAGTCGCCCTATTGTACTTCCTCCTGGTTGTATAGTTAGTGTTTGGCCTTTAGAGGATAATGATTTAACTACTAAACTTTGGGCAGATGGAGTCCTATGTACTGCTATTTGGCCTGGACAACGGGTGGATGTACGAATAGCAGATTGTCAGGCTAAGTTTATTATTTTGCGGGAAAATCATTCATTTTTCCAAACTCTTAGAGAAAAATTACAATGGGCTGGCGCTAGAATTAAGTACAATAATGAGCATCGTAGTAGTTAAGTGGTAGATATTAGGTTGTCATTTCAGTTATCAGTTATCAGTTATCAGTTATCAGTTATCAGTACTTCCTTTAATAGAGAGGCAATAAAATACGGTATTCTCTTTTTTTTATCCCTTTAAAAGGGGAGGCTTAAGACGAAAATTTTTCGGTCAAGAATAATTTTTTTTACTGAATAAAATTTTCCTTAATTTATTTTGTAGGTTCCTCATATCTCCCGATTTTCAAAACTCTAACATTGATGCTCAAAAATGCTTTACCTCAAACAAAAAAAATCTTCAAAATTGTCTCAATTAATCTAATTTTATGTTTGTCTATATTAAGTTTGGTTGAAGGTCTATCTAGCATTATTTTACTGTTTTATAAAATCAGTAAAATTCAACCAATGAGCGAAATACGCCACACTCAGTATGATGAATTATTAGGATGGGTGAATCTTCCTAATGTTAATATTCCAAATATGTATGGTCAGGGGATATATTTTCGGACAAATTCTCAATCTTTGAGAAATAGTGAAGACTTTAGTATTAATATCCCCCCTAATAAAGTTAGGATAATTTGTTCTGGGGACTCTTTTACAATGGGATGGGGTGTTAGTAATGACCAAACATGGTGTCAACTATTAACATCTATCAATCAACGTTTACAAACTATGAATATGGGTCAAGGAGGATATGGTCTTGACCAAGCTTATTTATGGTACAAACGTGATGGTACTAGGTTTGACCATAATATTCAAATATTTGCTTTTATTACTGATGATTTTGTGCGGATGCAGCGGGCAAAGTCTTTGGGTTATGGTAAACCATTATTGTCTTTAGAAAATAGGGAGTTAGTTAATCATAACTTTCCTGTGCCTAGAGGTTCTTTTTTAGCTCCAAAAATTACAGAAGGTAGCAGATATATTCAGGAGTTAAGGTTTTTAAATCTATGGCAAAAATTGTTTCCAAAAAAGTTGAAAACAGATAATCAATATGTTACTCAAACTCCTGCTATAGCCATGAAAATATTTGAGGAGTTGGCGGAAATAAATAGAGATAAAAATAGTAAGTTGGTGGTGGTTTATTTACCTATTCGTTCTGACTATTATGGAAATGAATCTGATTTTTGGCGACAATATCTACAGGTAGAGTTAGAGAAACGCAACATAATTTATATCGATCTAATTGCTGAATTTAGAAAGATAATGCCTAATGAAAAAGTAGAAACAGCATTCTTGGGAGGTGATGGGCATTATTCTGTATTGGGTAATGAATTTTTTGCTAATGTTTTGTATGAAAATTTGTTATCTTTGCCGGAACTTGCAGTTATTTTACAGCAGTAGAATAAGTTTATATATTTGTTTTTATTAGACATCTCTAATAATAAACAAGCAAATCAATTATCGTGCATAAATAATCAACTTATTCTCCCTAACCTATCTTTTCTCAGGATTATTTTATTCTCAAAAATGCATTTTTGTGCATTGACAAGAATAGGTAGTTTCAGCTTTAATAAATTTGAACTTCTGATGGCTAAAAGCTAGTAAATTCATTGCCTATATCTAGAATGAAATAGCCCTGCTTTTTTATGGAGATATCTATTAGGTAATAATGGCTTGTCAATAAATTTGATAGCTGACTTAAGATTAAGGCGATCTATCGCTGAAATTAAACTGATATCATGTCCGCTGGTATCGTTTGCGTAAAAGCTAGGGTGAATATCCACAGGAAATTTAAGTTTTTTCCAGCTTTTCAACCTTTTTTTCTTCGTTCCTTCTTCCTTCTTCCTTCTTCCTTCTTCCTTCTTCCTTACCTTAGCTTACAATACTGATGCTACTGGACATGATATGACTTGGCTATAGAACCAATAAAATGCTAAAATTATAATACTAAAGAGCAAATATAAATATTTACCATTGGTGATTTTTATCGAAAAATTATGTTCTAAAGCCTCCCCTTTTAAGGGGATAAAAAGCGGTCGTTTGCGGAGCATTCCGTAGGATGGGATGGCAAGGTTTCCCGAAGAGTGCAAAGCCGCTCCGAAGTTTGCCATATCTAATCGACCAAGAGAAAAGAGAATATTCGCCAAGGTCAAGCCTCCTTATTGCAGAGGTACTCATAACTAATAACTGAAATGACAAGTTTAAAAAGGTGTTTATAATCCATATTGATTTATCCCATTGAGCTTCTATTTCACCATCTTTTCTCATGCCCAAAACTTGAAAACTCTAACACTTATGATCGATAATAGTTTACGTCAGACAAAAAAAATTATCAAAATTGTTTCGATTAATCTGATTTTAATTGTGGCGATCTTGAGTTTATTTGAAGGTCTATCTAGTATCTTATTACTGTTTTATAGAATTAGTAAAGTTGAACAAAGAGCTACAATACGTCACAGTCAATATGATGAATTATTAGGATGGGTGAATATTCCTAATGTTGATATTCCAAATAAGTATGGAGAGGGGATATATTTTAAAACCAATTCTCAATCTTTTAGAAATAACGAAGATTTTAGCCTTAATATTCCTCCTAATAAAGTAAGGATAATTTGTTCTGGAGATTCTGTCACTATGGGATTTGGTGTGAGTAACGACCAAAGCTGGTGTCATCTTTTAACATTAATCAACCAAAGGTTACAAACTATTAATATGGCTCAACAAGGATATGGTATCGATCAAGCTTATTTACGGTACAAACGTGATGGTACTAAATTTGAGCATAAAATTCAGATATTTGCTTTTATTACTGATGATTTTGTACGGATGCAGAGTGCAAGTTTTATGGGTCGTGGAAAACCATTATTGTATTTAGAAAATGGGGAGTTAGTTAATCATAATTTTCCTGTTCCTAAATACTCTTTTTTATTTCCAAAAGTTACACAAAGCATTAAGCATATTCAAAAATTAAGCTTTTTCGTTATCTGGAAAAAATTGTTTGCTCAAAAGTTGAAACCTAATCATAAATATGTTGTTAAAAGTCCTGCTATAGCTATGAAAATATTTGAGGATTTGGCAGCAATAAATCAAGATAAAAATAGTAAGTTAGTTGTGGTTTATTTACCTAGTCGTTCGGACTATTATAATAATGACTCTAATTTTTGGCGAGAATATCTACAGTCAGAATTACAGAAACGAAACATAATCTATATTGATTTAATTCCCGAATTTAGAGATAAAATACCAAATGAACAACTAGGAAAAGCTTTCTTGGGTGGCGATAAATGGCATTATTCTGTATCTGGCAATGAATTTATTGCTAATATTTTGTATGAAAAGTTGTTATCTTTGCCAGAAGTTGCAGTTATTTTACAAGGGAACAGGGAATAGAATATAGAACAAGCAAAAAAACAGATTCCAACTATGTGAAGTAAAAATATTAAACTTCAAACCTCTGATGAAGGCGATCGCTCACAGAAATTCAACTGATTTTACTATGGCATTGATAAAACCCTAATCTTCCTACTAAAGAGCAAATATCAATATTTGCTAGAGTGATTTTTACAAGTTTAAAAATCAAAAAGTAGAAACGGCATTCTTGGAAGGTGATGGGCATTATTCTGTATTTGGCAATGAATTTATTGCTAATATTTTGTATGAAAAGTTATTATCTTTGCCAGAATTTGGATATATTTTACAGCAGTAGAAAACTGTTGTAAATCTGAGACTGGGAAATGTTTTTATCACTATTGTCTGTTGCCGACTATCCAGAATTATATTTAATAATAAGGGGTAATATCTTCTAAACAAACATCAGCTAAAAAATTTAGGGCGCGAAAACGTAAACTAATTAGTTCATAGTAAAAAGGATTTAATTTACATAGAGGTGGAATATGCAAAACTGTATGACCAAAGAATTTAATGTCTCTGGCAAAGGGGCATTGAGCCGGAATTAATTGACATAATTTTCTGGCAAATGCAGGATTATTAATATCGATATTTTCTATAAAATTGCGACCGGGTTGTAGCAGAATATAAATGGGGTTTTGGGGATAATTATTAGTAGTAGTTTGCATTTTTTTACTCCTATTATTTTTTATTTTGTTTTGAATTAATTGTAATAACGATCAATAGTAAGCATTTCCTGCGGAATGCTGCGCAAACAGCTATTAGCAGTCAGCTCTTCCTACGGAATACTTACAATAAATATTTGAAAAAAAGAGAATTACGATTAGTAAATACTGCACTCGATACCATCAGGATTTTTTCTACAGTAATCATCAAACATAGAAGCTATTTGCTGCTTCTGCCGATTAGCTATATTGCCTAAAACTCTTCATATATTTGCCAAGCAACTGGAGATTTAGCACTGTCAATATCTTCTAAATTCATGACTGAATACGCCTGTTTGACTGCTCCCCGGACTTAAGTCACGGGGATTCTAAGTTGATACTACGCAACAGGATAAATCCATGTTGCTTCGTTTTTTCTTAGCTGACCAAAGATATACTCTTTGGGGACAAGTCAAAGTGCCCCTACACAGTTGGCTTAAGTCTAAACTTAGCTTTCTGCTTACTTTTGCAATTATATTTGCAGCCCCGTTACAGTCTGCATTCACGCACCAATTATTACCTGTTCTATACAAACCACGCTTTATTCTTTTTCCTGACGGTTTCCAATCATCGGGTTTTTCACCATAAATAGGCAGATCGTCACCATCTAAAAACGAAGCTATACTTGTATAACTTTCCTCAGTTTCTATAAATATAATCCCATACTCAGAGCATAATTGAGATATTCTTTCTTTCAGTCTAGCTGTGGGAATTGGTACAAATTCTGAATTACTTTTCTTTCCTAATTCTATTTGATTTTTCTGACCTTTATTCCAACCAAATACAATTGTACCAATAGAATTTTTTACACAATGATTAATTACTATTCTGGCTGCTTTATTTATACCATCACGCATTTGACGGTTACGCTTTTCTGTAATAGCAGCTAATTTATTTGACCAAAATCCAGTCGGTTTATTTTCTTTAATAGTTGATATCTGTTTGTTGTACCAACGATTCATTGATTTGAGATGTTTACCATCTACTATCAAGCTAGTACCAACATTAGATACACAAGTCAACCAATTATTGACTCCATGGTCAATTCCTAAGACATTTTCTTGATTTAATTGAGGTTTAACTACTATTTCTTTTTCATAGACAAATTCTTGGGTAAAACATCTATTTCTCGGTAATATTCTCAGTTCTTTAAGAGAAGCAAAGTTGAGATTACTCGGCTTATGAATATAAAAGCAATCTAATCCAAACCAGCGCTTACAAGTATTACCTAGTGGCACTCTAATTTGATTACCTTTAAGTTTTAATGCTTGAGAAGGGTAACTAACTGTAGCCATTCCTCCTTTTTTTCTATAGTTAGGAATCCTTGGTTTTTCTGAGATTTTTCCTGAACTATAGGCAATAATCAGACCATAATAAGATCTAAATGATTCAGCTACAGTTCTTAATATTTGTTGTGCTGCTTGGGAATGTAGAACTTTATAGTGATTATTTTTTTTGTAGACCTTTTCCAATTCAAACTTGCCCAGAGTTTTGTGAGATTTAAAAAATAATTGCCGACCATAATATATTCCCATGTTAGTGAGCTTATGAGACTGTTCACATAAGAATGTTAAAATAGCAATTAATTCGGGATTTTTACCTACTAAAACTTGCTGACAAGAGTACATTTGAAATGGTGGTTGGATGGCTTTATTGTGAGTAATAATAACACAGGAGCACTTTAGTTGCCTAGTCTAAACGACTCGGTTGTTTTCATCCCTCGGTTCAAACACGAGGGCTTTCAAGGTGGCTTTTTGGTCAAATAAAATACATCAGATTAAAATCCGACTCCTCGCCTTTCACCCATCGCTTAAAAGACGATGGCTTTCATGCTCCCATGTTATTTAGGTAAATGTTGTGATAATTGGCCTTTCAGAACTGCTACTTAACATATCTTTTGCTCTGCTTTACTTCATAGTTTTAATATACACATAATTAAAACAGATAGCAATAGTATTTTTATATAAAAAATATTTATTTTTAATAGGCAGAGCTTATCTTCCTAACCAAATGTCTTTGAATGAAAAGCCAATAGTCTGAAGAGAGAATATTTAATAATGTAGTTTCGCGATCGCTCTACAAGCAGATTTTATCTCAGTAATTAATTTTTATTTTCAAAAATATATTTAAAATACCATTCCCTCTAATGCTCTAACACAGCTAAAATGTTGCATCGGGTAGAGGTGAGTTCCGCGCTATTCTTAAATTGCTCAACATTAAATTTTAGATGAATCCTCCCCTCCCTCAAAAGCATCTTAAGCTACTCCTACTTTTGAGGCAAAACTTAGACGGTGCTTTGATGAACTATAATTTGAGGATATTTTGCTTAAAAATTGGCCAAAAAATATATAAAGCCATCTGTGAAGGAGACAAAGAAAATAAATATGAAAATCCTGGGAATCTCAGCCTATTACCACGACAGCGCCGCCGCCCTAGTATGTGAAGGAAAAATTATCGCCGCCGCTCAAGAAGAAAGATTTTCTCGTAAAAAACACGATGCCAGATTTCCCAAAAATGCTATTTCCTATTGCCTGAAAGAAGCCAATATAGAATTACTTGACCTAGACCAAATAGTTTTCTACGACAAACCCTTAATCAAATTCGAGCGACTTCTGGAAACTTACCTCAGCTATGCTCCCAAAGGTTTTCGCTCTTTTCTCATGGCAATGCCAATTTGGTTAAAAGAAAAATTATATCTGAAAACCGTTTTAAGAAAAGAATTTTCTACACTAGGTCAGTGTAAAGCATCCCATCTTCCCCAACTAATGTTTACCGAACATCATCAGTCTCATGCAGCTTCAGCTTTTTTCCCCAGTCCCTTCGACCGTGCTGCGGTAATGTGTCTGGATGGAGTGGGTGAGTGGGCAACAACTTCGGTTTGGTTGGGAGAAGGAAATAAACTGACTCCCCAATGGGAAATAGATTTTCCTCACTCTTTGGGTTTACTCTATTCAGCTTTTACCTATTACACAGGTTTCAAAGTCAACTCTGGGGAATACAAACTTATGGGTTTAGCTCCCTACGGAGAACCTAATTATGTAGATTTGATTTTAAATAACCTCATAGACTTAAAAGCTGATGGCACTTTCCGGTTGAATATGGAATATTTTAATTACACAACCGGGTTGACTATGACTAATGAGAAGTTTGACAAATTGTTTGGCGGACCTCCTCGCAAAGCTGAAACTAAAATTAGTCAACGAGAAATGGATATTGCTGCTTCTATTCAGAGAGTAACTGAGGAAGTAGTATTACGTCTGAGTCGAACAGTGCAAAAAGAACTTAATGCTGACTACCTTTGTTTGGCAGGGGGAGTTGCTCTTAATTGTGTGGCGAATGGCAAAATTTTACGGGAAGGTATTTTTAAAGATATTTGGATTCAACCTGCAGCGGGAGATGCTGGTGGAGCGTTAGGTGCTGCTTTAGCTATTTGGTACGAATATCACAACCAACCACGGGTAATAGAAAAAGTGGTTGAGAATATTCCAGAAAAGGAATTAATTTCTGTGGAGTCTGGAAATTCTGCTGTTTCTGTGGCAAAACCTCCTGTTTGTCCTGCTCCGAATGACATGATGCAGGGAGCTTATCTCGGACCGAAATTTGCAGATGAGGAAATTCGGGAATATCTGGATGCTATTCAGGCAAAATATGAATATTTGCCAGATACAGAATTAATGCCACGGTTGGCAGAAATTTTAAATAACGGCAATGTGGTGGGATGGTTTCAAGGTCGGATGGAATTCGGACCCCGTGCTTTGGGAGGACGCTCTATTATTGGTGACCCCCGGAATCAAAAAATGCAGTCAGTGATGAATTTGAAGATTAAGTATCGGGAGTCTTTTCGACCTTTTGCTCCTTCAGTTTTGGCAGAACGAGTTTCCGATTATTTTGACATTGAACATTCTAGTCCTTATATGTTGTTAGTAGCTCCGGTGCAGGAGAATTTGTTAATTCCGATGACTGAGGAGCAAAAGCAGTTGTTTGGAATTGAGAAATTGAACGTGCCGCGATCGGAAATTCCGGCTATTACTCATGTTGATTATTCGGCAAGAATTCAAACTATTCATCAGGAAACTAATCCTCGGTATTACGATTTGATTCAGCATTTTGAGAAGTTGACGGGATGTGGGGTAATTGTGAATACATCTTTTAATGTGCGGGGTGAACCAATTGTTTGTA
>NZ_CEZPJD010000184.1:0-11567 GCF_983059655.1 Okeania sp. | reverse complement strand
GTTGCTTACGAAAAAGCTTTCAAATCCACCTCAAGGAAACTGAAAACTAATGTCATGCCTAACAGTTAAGTGATACTAAATCCTTGTAAGGTTTATCGTGATGTAAGACAGAAGGTAGAGGGCAGAAGCGGTGCGACCCCGCGTCGTCGCTAGGCGCAAGGGAATGCTGACCAAGAGAGGGAATGCGCACCAAGAGAGGCAGAAGGGTTAGAAAGGAATTTGAAAAATCATGGTTTTTCAAACCGGATTTGGTATGAGATAAACGGATACAGATATATTTTATTCGGTTTAAGTTTTAAATATTATCTGCAATCAACAAAGATAACTAGAGATATAAAACATAATATATCTCGTAAATCAAGAGAAAAACTTTCAGAGTAATCCTCCTGCGATCGCTCTGAATATCTAACCATAGTAAGCAAGCGGTTTTGCCCTTACCAGAAAATCATCTTACCAATTACTAATACTGAAATGCTAATCGCTAGTTAAGCAGACTCAGGTTTTGGCAACGATGATGGATGCATTAATAACTCTGCAGTCGATCGCTTCTCTACCATTTCCTTAGTAATAGTACACCGAGTAACATCTTTCCGTGACGGTAATTCATACATCACATCCAACATCAACTCCTCAACAATACCCCGCAACGCTCGTGCCCCCGTTTTTCTCCTAAACGCTTCCTTCGCGATCGCTCGAATTGCCTCTTCCTCAAAATCCAACTGTACATTATCCATCCGCAACAACTTTTGATATTGCTTCACCAGAGCATTCTGAGGCTCTGTCAAAATTGCCATCAGAGTCTCCTCATCCAGAGGCTCAACTACGGCCACCATTGGTATTCGCCCAATTAACTCTGGAATTAAACCAAACTTCACCAAGTCATTCGGTTCCATTTGCTTCATTAAATCTATGACTTTTTTCTCCTTGGGCTGATTTTCTCCTGTTTGCTGAACAAAGCCCATTGACTTTTTGCCGTTTCTCTGTTCTACTATCTTATCTAAACCAACAAAAGCCCCACCACATATAAATAAAATATTGCTAGTGTCGATCTGAATACAATCTTGATAGGGATGTTTCCGGCCACCTTGAGGCGGGACATTAGCAACAGTCCCCTCTAACATTTTTAATAAAGCCTGCTGTACTCCCTCTCCAGACACATCTCTTGTTATGGAAGGGTTCTCACTCTTGCGAGCTATTTTATCTATTTCATCTATATATATAATTCCCCGTTGTGCTTCTTCTACTTCTAAATCTGCTACTTGCAGAAGCCGTAGCAGAATATTCTCGACATCTTCTCCTACGTATCCAGCTTCTGTTAATGTTGTCGCATCTGCTACTGCAAATGGTACATCCAATAATTCTGCCAAAGTTTGAGCCAACAATGTCTTACCACAACCAGTAGGCCCGATTAATAAGATATTAGATTTTTGCAATTCCACCTCATCTGGAGAGGACTTACCACTTTTTTTTGCCTCTACAAAGGTCAGACGTTTATAGTGGTTATAAACTGCCACTGACAAAACCTTCTTACCTTCCTCCTGACCAATAACATGAGCATCCAGATAATTCTTAATCTCTCTAGGTTTAGGAAGTTGGGCAATTGACACTCTCTTAGTACCACTACTTTGCTTTTGAGTAGAGGTTCCCGGTCGTTGCATTGGAGGTTGTGGCCCTGTTGTGTTAGAATCAAAAAGCTCCTCATCTAAAATCTCATTGCACAACTCTACACATTCATCACAAATATAAACTCCAGGACCTGCTATTAACTTGCGGACCTGTTCCTGAGACTTGCCACAAAATGAACATTTTAGATGGGAGTCGTATTTAGACATAACTTCCTCTTATTACATTGCAGGAACAGACTCTCCTGGTACAGGAAGATTCTGCTTACTAATCACTTGATCGACCAAACCATAATTTTTAGCCTCTTCTGAGGACATAAAGAAGTCACGGTCTGTATCAACTTCTATTTTTTCTAGAGGTTGACCTGTATGAGCTGATAAAAGTTCATTCAGCTTACGTTTATGATACAAGATTTCTTTAGCCTGGATCTCAATATCTACTGCTTGACCTTGAGCACCACCTAGAGGCTGGTGAATCATTATTCTAGAACTAGGAAGAGACATTCTTTTACCTTTGGCCCCACCAGATAGAAGAAAAGCTCCCATACTTGCAGCTAAACCATAACAAATTGTAACAACATCAGGCCGTACTTGCTGCATTGTGTCGTATATGGCCATTCCTGCAGTAACAGAGCCTCCTGGGGAATTGATATAGAGTTGAATATCTTTTTCTGGGTCCTCAGCATCTAGAAATAACATCTGAGCAGTAATGGTATTGGCTACATTATCATCTACTGGCGTGCCCAAGAAAATAATTCTTTCTCTGAGCAGTCGTGAGTAAAGGTCAAAAGCTCTCTCTCCCATCCCTGATTGTTCGACAACCATGGGCACGATGTTACTAGGACCGGAGTAAACTTGTAACTTGTTATAGATATTAACTAAATCATCAGAATATTGAGATATAACCATGGTACATCAGTTTATATATATACAAATTTTGTTTTTACTTGCTCATTTTTGATTCGTATCAATCCAAGCTGAATATTATTATGACTTAGCTTTAGTGATATTGGTAGTTGGGATTACCCAACCATTCCGGAAAAGAGGGAGTAGGGAGTAGGGAAAAAAAGATTACATTTAAAAGCGTACCTCACGCTTCCTCAAAAGTGCTGTAATTTTAGGGTTACTTAAAACAGTTTGGGGTTATCAGACACGAAGTGGCCCTTAATTAACTATTCGAGCGGTAATTCTTCCTTCTGCCTCCTGCCTTCTGCCTCCTGCCTTCTTCAATGAGGATTTTCCACAGTAGCTACTGGTTCGGCCTCAACTTCTACAATAGTTTCTGTACCTTGAACTGTTTCTAACTCTGGCTCAGTTTCTACAGGAGTTTCTGTAGCTTCATTTATTTCTGGATCTTCAGTTAGAGTTCCTTCAGGTACTAACTCTACTGTGCCATTTTCTTCCAACCATTTGATTGTTTTTTCCTTTAGTAAGTCTTCCGTGACTACTTCTGTTAATCTACCTAGATCTACATCCTTTCCTTGGAGCTGTTTCATAACTTTGGCTGACTCTGCTACGATCTCCTCTTCATCTACCTCGATTGACTCTTCTTTGGCCACTGCTTTAATAGCCCAATCTCTTTTCAATCGCTCAATTGCTTCTGGCCGCGATCGCTCTTCCATTTCTGGCAGTCGGTCGCTGGTGAAGAATTCTTTAACATCTATTCCATACTGGCTCAACTCTATTGCGCTTTGGTTCAACATTTGCATAACTTCATTTTTAATCAAAGTTTCTGGTAGTTCTACTTCCAAATGGGTGACCAACTCATTTACAATAGCAATTTCTTTATTCTGTTTTGTTTGTTCCTCTTTTTCTTTGGTAAATTTTTTCTCTAAGAACTCTCGTAATTCGGCTAATGTTTCAAACTCACTAACTTCTTGAGCAAAATCATCATCCAGCTCTGGTAATTCTTTTTCTTTGAGTTCTTTAAGAGTGATTGTAAATACTGCTGGCTTACCTGCCAATTCTGCCTCGCCATATTCTTCAGGAAATTGAACGGAAATTTCTTTTGTTTCCTCTAGGTTCATACCTACTACTCCATCAATGAACCCAGGAATAAATTGTCCTTCTTTCAATTCCATTTGAAAGTCTTGAGCCTTCCCTCCTGGAACTTCTTTCGGCTCTTCTCCCTCTGTCTCAGATGAAAGTATACCTTCAAAATCTACTATTCCTACATCTCCTAACTGAGCAGCTCTTCCTTCTACTGGAATTAGTGTGGCCTTCTCAGAGCGACGTTCTTCGAGAAATTCATCTACTTGAGCTGAATCATATTTAGCTTCTTCAGCCTTTACTACTAATCCTTTATAGTCATTAACTTTAGCTTCTGGCTCTACATCCACTTTGGCCGAGAAGACCATTTCTTTTCCTGGTTCAAAGTCTTTTACTAACTCTTCAAATTCTGTCACCAGGTCAAATTGGCCTATTGCATTGATTTGTTCTTGTTCTCTTGCTTTTTCTAGGCAATCATTGATTAGGTTATCTAAGGCCATAGCTTTAATATAATTTCTACCCAGCCTTTGTATCAATATTTGTCGAGGCACCTTGCCTTTTCTGAACCCAGGAATATTGGCTGTACGGATATATTTCTGAATTACCTGTTCGTAGGCATTCTTGGACATTTCTGGTGTAATCTCGATTTCCAGACCTATTTGGCTAGCTGGAAGTTTTTCCTGGGTAACTTTCATCGGCTTTTGTTTAAGTTGGTTAGAACTAAGCTTTAGATTATAGGCTATGATTTTAGTAAGCTATATAATTATTTATGAGAATCTTAACATTCTTACTTTTTCTCGCATTATTGTGTAGGAATGCAATGAGAATTTTATGATTTATGCAAGTTAGATAGCCTAAACTCTATGTCATCTTAGTTTTTTCAAAAAATTCTGGACTTTAATTTAATTCTTATTCTTTACTATAAGTATTTCTCTACCTGCGTCCATAATGCTTTGATATTAGGACTTTTTTAACTTTATTCTTTCCACCCTATTAGCAAAGTAAGCTGAGATATTAACTTGTAAAAGCTACCATATTATGGTACGTTAATAAGTTTACTTCTAGATTAAATGACTGTAAGTTCTGATTTCAGTATTCTCAATTTGTTAGACTATAATAATATCTCATATTGATTAAATTTAAGATAATAATTTAAGAAGTATTTCCTGACAGAATTCTGCACAAACAGCAGTTCAGCAATCAGCTGTCAGCTTTTTAAAAGAAGATTTAAACTTTTTCTAAAATTAAACGACAAGTTAGGAGTAGGGGGTTTAAACCCAAACTTCTCAGATACCTAATCCTATGCACAAATTTTTAGGCGCTCTAGCTGTTAATCTAGTTCCTATGCCAGAGGCTAGCTAATAGCTGATAGCTAGTTAAAAATAAATTTTTCTGGATTTTCCTGAAGATGAATATGTTAATACTCGATTATTTACTTGATATAGATAGCTAAAACTGAAATATCTAAGAATAGTTTGATTTTATTTGACGATAGTCAGTCAGTAAGTATAAAATTAATTGAGTAATATAAAAAAATATTGGTTTTATTAAATATTTGATATTATTAATGCTGCTTATTATCAAATTGAATATCTGTTATGGATGAAATATTAAAGTTAATTTGTAATCCTTAGTTGATAAAAATTATCCTTATGAAAAGTTGTAATAGGAGTGTATCTTAGATAATCTAGATGATCGCCAAGTTTAATAAAAATAAAAAATATCTTTCAGTCATATAGATAAAAAAATTAGATCGAACTATATAATATATCGAAATTGATGGCCATAAAAAAACTATTAAAGTTAATTAAAACCATGCTAAAAAATCAAATTATTGAAAAATGAAGGAGGAAAAAAAATTGTCAGAGTTTTACAAAAAAGTAGCAATATTAGGAGCAACTGGGGCTGTAGGCACAGAGTTGTTAGAATTGTTGCAAACTAGAAATTTTCCAGTAGAAGAATTAAAACTACTGGCATCACCCCGTTCAGCAGGTAGTACTCTAACATTTAAAGGACAAAACATACAAGTAGAAGCTGTAACAGATGATTCATTTAAAGATGTAGATTTAGTGCTAGCATCAGCAGGTGCATCTACATCGAAAGAATGGGCAAAGAAAGCAATAGAAGCTGGTGCTACAGTAATTGATAACTCTAGTGCCTTTCGTATGGACCCTAGAGTGCCTCTTGTAGTTCCAGAAGTTAACCCAAAAGCTGCGGCTCTACATCAAGGTATAATAGCTAATCCTAACTGCACAACCATATTAATGTGTGTAGCAATATGGCCTTTGCATCAGGTCCAGCCGATTAAAAGATTGGTAGTGGCCACTTACCAGTCAGCAAGTGGAGCAGGGGCTAGGGCCATGGAAGAAATGAAAACTCAAGCCAAAGAAATCTTAGAAGGAAAAACTCCTGGAACAGATATTTTTCCTTATCCATTAGCATTTAATTTGTTCCCACACAATTCCCCGTTGAATGATCGGGGATACTGTCAAGAAGAAATAAAAATGGTTAATGAGACTCGTAAGATATTAGAAACTAACGAGATCGGGATTACAGCAACTTGTATTAGGGTGCCAGTATTGCGCGCCCATTCAGAAGCTATTAATTTAGAATTTTCTCAACCATTCAGTGTAGACAGAGCTAGAGAAATATTGAGTCAAGCACCTGGAGTAACACTGGTAGAAAATTGGCAAAAAAATTATTTTCCAATGCCAATGGAAGCAAGTGGTAAAGATGATGTGTTAGTGGGGAGAATTCGTCAAGATATTTCTCATCCTTGTGGATTAGAATTATGGTTAAGTGGAGACCAGATCCGAAAAGGAGCTGCTTTGAATGCAGTACAAATAGCTGAGTTATTGGTGAAAAAAAATTGGTTGAGGGTACAAGTAGCAACAGTTTAAACTTAAGGGTGCAGAAAAGAAAAACAAGAGCCTTAAACAATTAATAATGAATAACGAATAATTAATAACTAACAATTACCTTTATCTGAACAGAAGAGACCTCAAAGATTAATTATTCGGTAAAGTTAATTCCTATTTCTACAATGTAATGAAATAGGTAACTAACAATAGCTCAGTCATACAAAAATAAAAAAATTTGCAGAGAAAATGTAGAGCGAAAGCGATGTTAATCTGAAAAAATTAGGTCTAGTAATAGGGCCAAAAAAAACAATAAGACCTAACAGAGAGATAAAAAACCCATAAGGAGTGGAAATAGTGTGGTAGATTTCGGTAAAATTATAACTGCAATGATTACGCCGTTTAATTCAGACGGTGGTGTTAACTATGAAGAAGTAGAAAAGCTATCTATATGGTTAACAGAAAATGGGACAGATTCATTAGTAATATGTGGAACAACAGGAGAGTCTCCAAGCCTAACATGGGAAGAAGAATATAAACTATTTCAAGTAGTTCAAAAAGCAGTAGCAGGAAAAGCTAAAGTAATAGCTGGTACTGGGTCAAACTCCACAAGAGAAGCGATCGCAGCCACTGAAAAAGCTGCTAAATTAGGGTTAGATGGTTCATTGCAGGTGGTGCCATACTATAATAAGCCACCACAGTCAGGACTTTATGAACATTTTAAGGCGATCGCTCAGGCTACCCCAGAATTGCCAATAATGATTTATAATATACCGGGGCGTACAGGTCAAAATCTGCATCCGGAAACATTAGCAAGATTGGCCGAAATTCCAAATATTGTTGCGCTCAAAGAATCTAGTGGCGATTTAGACCAAGTAAGTCAGATTAGGCGCTTGACTGCACCAGAGTTTAAGATTTATTCTGGGGATGACTATCTAACCTTACCACTACTGTCTATTGGTGGTAATGGCGTTGTCAGTGTAGCCAGTCATTTAGTAGGAAAACAGCTACAAGAGATGATAGTAGCATTTGAAACAGGTAAGGTACAAGTTGCTACACAAATTCATCTAAAACTATTCAGCTTATTCAAAGCTTTATTTGCAACAACTAACCCAATTCCTGTCAAAGCAGCCCTTAATCTGCTAAGCTGGAAAGTAGGCTCTACTCGCCCTCCACTATGCGACCCGACCACTGAAGTAACTGAAAAATTATCAGCAGAAATGGGTCAACTAGGTTTATTATGAGCCAATTTCACGGGTAATAAAGTTTTTCAGAAAATTAAATATTATCAATCTGAATAATGATTTGGCTACCCCCTGACCAAATCGCTAAAATCTTAAATTCTTAAGAGATTAGTGTTTCTGCTTTTAACTAAGGGGTATTCAACATCAGTAACAATCATTCAAAATCTTTCAAAGTGAACAACAACGAAAATAGGATAATTATGACAAGAAAGAAATCATCATCCACCCTAAAAATTATTCCTCTAGGTGGACTACATGAAATTGGTAAAAACACCTGTGTATTTGAATACGATGACGAAATTATTCTGCTTGATGCAGGATTAGCTTTTCCTACCGATGGAATGCATGGTGTAAATATCGTCTTACCAGATGTAACTTATCTGAGTGAAAATCGCCATAAAATTAAAGGTATGATTGTCACTCATGGTCACGAAGATCACATTGGTGGTATTCCTTTCCATTTGAAAAATGTAGAAATTCCTGTCATTTATGGACCAAGATTGGCAATGGCTTTGCTCTATCCAAAACTAGAGGAAGCAGGGGTCCAAAATCGCACAGAATTAAGGACTGTTCGTCCCCGTGATACTGTACAGTTAGGCAGACATTTCAGTGTTGAATATATTCGTAATACTCACTCAATGGCGGATAGCTTTACAGTTGCCATCACCACACCAGTAGGAGTAGTTATTCATACAGGTGATTTCAAGATTGACCATACCCCTGTAGATGGAGAAAATTTTGATTTTCAAAGATTAGCAGAGTATGGAGAAAAGGGAGTTCACTGTTTATTAAGTGATTCGACAAATTCAGAAGTACCCGGTTTCACACCTTCAGAAAGATCGGTCTATCCAAACTTAGACAGAGTATTCGCCAATGCGCCTGGACGTCTAATGGTGACAACCTTTGCATCTAGCGTACATAGATTACAAATAGTGCTAGAGCTAGCAAAAAAACATGGTAGGTTGGTGGCAACAGTAGGGCGATCAATGCTGAATGTGATTGCTCATGCTCGCAATCTCGGTTATGTTAAGTGCGAAGATAGTTTGTTTGTACCTCTGCATAGTGTCCGAAATATGCCTGATGAGAAGTTATTGATTTTGACTACAGGTTCTCAAGGCGAACCAATGTCAGCACTAACTCGTATTGCTAAGGGCGAACATAGGCAAATAAAAATTCGTAAAGGAGATACAGTTGTATTCTCCGCTAACCCTATTCCTGGTAATACGATCGCTGTTGTTAACACCATTGACAAACTAATGATGTTAGGAGCAAATGTAATCTATGGTAAAGATAAGGGTATCCATGTTTCCGGTCATGGTTGTCAGGAAGACCAAAAGTTAATGTTGGCACTTACTCGTCCTAAATTCTTCGTACCCTTTCATGGCGAGCATCGGATGTTAGTTAAACACAGTCAAACTGCTCAAAGTATGGGGGTTCCTCCAGAAAATATGGTAGTGGTGCAAAATGGTGATGTGGTGGAATTAACTAAAAATTCTATCGGTGTAGCAGATCGAGTACCTTCTGGTATTGAACTGGTAGACTCTTCTCGTTCTGGTATGGTTGAAGACAGCATTCTTAAAGAAAGGCAACAATTGGCAGAGGATGGTGTTGTGACTGTAGCGTTGGCGGTGAATGCAGATGGTAAATTGATTGATAGACCTCAATTACATTTACGTGGTGTGGTAAGTGCTATGGAAATCTCACAAATGCGCGAACTGATGACCAAAACATTGGAAAAAAGTTTGAGTAATAACTGGTCTGAGCATGCTAAGTTAGATAATGCTCAAGTTAATTGGTCTGGATTGAAAAATGATCTTGAATGTGCTGTTCAGCGAATGTTAAGACGAGAGCTTCAAGGTCAACCTTTACTGGTTTTCTTAATGCAAACTCCAGAAGCAGAGGATGTACAAGATAGAGATGCAAAAGAGAAAGTAGAGCAGAAAAAAGAACTCCCTGTAGTCAAACCACCAGCGGGGAGACGGAGACGTCGATCTACTGCAAAAGTAGCATCTTAACGAAGTCAAAAATCAAAAGTTGTTTTGATAATGGGGGTTTGGGCAACCCTCCAAAAACATTTCACCAATCAAGGCAGGGTTTTATACCCAGTTATTTTGATAAATTTGATGATTGGGAGTACGCTAAGGCCAAGATTTCAGTGTATACTGTTTTATATTTTGCGGAGCAAAACGCCCCTACTCCCGACTCTTGACTCCTTATTAATTAGGGCTTGCTGATTAAAGATAAAAGTCTTGACAGGTAAAGGTTTTACCCTTTTCAGGTACTAAGGGAGTACCAGCTTTTAGGTGGCAATGGTTAAAAAATCTAGGATTTTCGGCAAGATAAGAGCAGAAAATCACTTTTACGATTCTTCTGACTACTTATTCTATAATTCCCATTCCTCCTGACTTCACCGATTCTGGATTCTGGCTCCTACCCCTATCAATCATACTTTTTCAGCAAACCCTAATTAGCTAGGGTGTCTTCTGTAATTCTGGTCTTTCTTCGGCCACAATTGCTCCTTCTACAGGACAAACGTTGAGGCAAATTCCGCAGTCAATACAGGTATCAAAATCTATCCAATACCAATCAGTTCCCTTAGTATTTTTACCTGGTCCTTCGTGGATGCAAGCAACGGGGCAAGCTCCAACGCAGTCAGCAACACCTTCGCAGATATCAGTAACAATTGTATGTGGCATTTTAATTATTTGATCGAGTCAAAACTAAAAATTTATAGGGGATATTTCTCTGTTGTCAGAGGAGAGTTAAGTCGATATTTTTTTCTAGAAAATATCAACTTTCTTCACCAACTAATAGGTTAATTTAATTTTTCCAAAAATGCTTCATAAATTTGAGATTTGGAGCCAAAAACATAATTAGGAGAAGAAACAGTCAGATCTGTGCCGCCTACTTTTCTGAGATGATTAATTGCTGGTAATAACATTTCTTGTTTAACTACAATTGTCGCAGCATACCAATCATTTTTTTCCCCAGAATATACTTTAGCAATAGTTGGTCCTTGTAAACCAGTAATGCCACTTAATCCACTTTTATTCATTAATAGGTCGCCTATTTCATCTGCCGACTTTCCATCAACATTTGCAGTTATCGACACATATTTTTTTGACTCCATCTGAGCTTCAATTAACTCTAAAAAGACCTTAGTTGTTTCCAACTTAGCTTCACTTTCTTGCAACAAACGTTTATTACCAATTAAACAAGCTTGAGACTTAAGAAGTGTGCCTCCTTCAATTCTTTTTAAACGATTTTCTCTCAGAGTTGTGCCGGTGCTAGTTACATCAGCAATCATATCAGCATATCCCATACTTGGTGCAGCTTCCATTGCTCCTTGTACTGCTACTAAGGAAAAATGTACAATTAACTTTTCATACAACCATTTTCGAGTCAGGTTATTATATTTTGTAGCAATTCTAAGATTTTTTCCTTTCTCTTTAAATAGTAAAGTTAGCTCTGCTAAATCTTCTATGGAAGAAACATCTACCCAACTTTCAGGAACGGCTAAAACAACTTCACATTTACCATAACCTAATTTATCCCAAATAACTATTACATCATCATCGGATTGACTTTCTTCAGAAACTACGTCATAACCTGTAATTCCTAAGTCAACACTTCCTTCTTCTACTTTTGTAAAAATATCTGCTGCTCTTTGAAATAATACTTTTACTTGTGGCAGGGCAGGAATAGAACCGAAATATTGTCTGTCATTGGGTCTAGATACAGTTAAACCACAAGCTGACAATAAGTTCATCGCTCCTTTTTCTAATGCACCTTTACTCGGTAAGGCTATTTTTAAGATTTGCTCTGAGGTCATTTCAGTTATCAGTTATCAGTTA
>NZ_CEZPJD010000183.1:0-11574 GCF_983059655.1 Okeania sp. | reverse complement strand
CCTAAATTCCATTCATCTACTTTTTCTCCATCAATTTTTGACTACTTTCAACCATATTAATAAACTCACTCCGATAACCCTCTAAATCTAAACCTTTCGACTCATTTGCCAACTTCAACACTTCACTAAAACTAGCATCACCTTTATATTCAGAATCTAGCAAAATCATTCCATACTCAGCTACAGCAGCAGCAAATTTAAAATCATTTGAAGCATCATCTAAACTCACTCCCTTATCAACAACTGGCTGTTTTATTAACTCAGAAGTTGTACCCTTTGGCTCTTTATAACGCAACTTAACCAACATTAATTCATCACTATTATAAGTCGCTTCCTCAACTTGATTATCTTGATATCTCAACTCATCAACTTCTGGCAATTTCACATTACTTTCTACCCCCACAGGAATAACTTCATAAAGTGCCGTAACCGAATGTCCTGCACCTAACTCTCCCGCATCCTTTGTATCATCATTAAAATCTTGAGAACGTAACAGTCGATTTTCATAACCAATTAAACGATAAGCTTGTACTTTTGCCGGATTAAATTCCACTTGAATTTTCACATCTTTAGCAATAGTTAGTAGAGTTCCTCCCATCTCAGTCACTAAGACTTTTTTCGCTTCCAAAAGATTATCAATATAAGCATAATTCCCATTTCCCTTATTAGCTAACTGTTCCATTTTGGCATCCTTAAAATTACCCGTACCAAAACCAAGTACCGTGAGAAAAATTCCTTCATCTCGATAATTTTCTATCATTCTTACCAATTCAGCATCGCTAGAAACTCCCACATTAAAATCTCCATCGGTTGCCAGAATAACTCGATTATTTCCTGAAGACTGATAAAACCTTTTTGCTAAATCATAAGCAAGTTTAATTCCTTCACCTCCAGCAGTGGAACCTCCAGCTTCTAGATTATTAATTGCTGCGAGAATTTTATCTTTTTCGCTGCCTTTTGTGGGAGGTAAAACTACTCCTGCTGCTCCAGCATAAACAACTATTGATACAGTATCCTTTTCTGTTAGTTCATCTACCAATAATTGAAAAGCTGATTTGATTAAGGGTAGTTTATTAGAGGTATTCATCGAACCAGAAACATCTAACAAAAATACCAGGTTACTAGGAGGTAAATTTTCTGTAACTATATCTTTGCCTTGAATGCCAATATGAACTAATTTATGTTGAGAATTCCAAGGAGAGTCAGATATTTCTGTAGTGAGAGAAAAGGGGATATTAGCTTTTGGTTGGGGATAGTCGTAAGTAAAATAATTTATTAATTCCTCAATTCTCACAGCATCTTTTGGTGGTAGTCTACCTTCAGTAATAAAACGACGTAAATTACTATAAGATGCTGTATCTACATCAATAGAAAATGTGGATAGGGGATTATTTTTTACTATTTTAAAAGGATTGTCATTAATGAGGTTATATTCTTCTGTATTTGAGGATTCTAATTCTACTGTAGAATCTGTTTCAAACTGTGAAAAACTAGGAGCAGTTTGTTTTAGAGCTATATCTGCTGATTGTTGACGCGCTCTAGCACCTCCTCCTCTAGTAGCACCTTCTCTGAATTGAGAAGGTATTGAGCTTTTAGGAGTTGTATTTAAAGTTGCTGGAGGTGGTGGTTGAGGTGCAGGTGGCGCTGATGAAATTACTGCTTCTTCTGTTCTTTCTTGTTGACTACCACAAGCTATTAACATTAACAAAGGAAACAAGCCTAGTAATAATTTGATTTGACTAAAGTGGCAGAATTTGACATTTTTTATATTCATATTCTTGGCTCTAATATTGATTGAGTATTGAGATAATTTGACCAAAAATTTTTACTTAATTTCAGCAAATTAGTCTGAACTACAAAAAAGAGCGATCGCTTTCCGTAAAAGTAATGAAACCCATTTGGGATCTATTAGACATCTCCAGGCAGGGACATTTGATACAACGTCCCTACAAAGTAGGCGGAAAGAATTAATGAATAAAAGTACGATAATGAATTTTATTTTTTTCTCATAAGGTGGTTTTAATGAATATAGACTTTATACCAAATTGAAATGAAGCTGCATAGAATAATATTTCAAGCAGAATTAGCCGTAAGTAAGCATAGATTAAAGATAGATCGATTTAATGAATTTCATCATTCTATGCAACCTCATATAAAATTGGTATTAAAGCCAGCTTTAATAGCAAGTAAAAATTCTGACTCAATTTCAATTAGTAAAGCTTTTATCTAAAACTAAAATCAATAGCTGATAGTTGTTTGCGCAGCATTCCGGAGGAAATGCTTACTTATAAATAGTCTCTAAAATGATTTGTGAAAAATTAAAAAATACATGAAAATCATGAAATTATTTTTCCTTTTTTCTATTTGCTATTCCCTCTTCCCTAATTTCAGAAGATTTAGGAATAGAGGTGGGATGAAGTAGAGATGTTGCTGCTTTTTGAGCAATAGTTTCTGAGACTTTAATTTGCTTAATAGTAACTAAACCCTCTTTGATAAACATATCTCTTAAAGCTGCCTTTTCCCCACTATTAAAAGGAGTCTCATAAAAAACCTCTTTAATGCCACAAGAAATAACCAATTTCAAACAATAAAGACAAGGTTCTAAGGTGACATAAATAACAGCTCCATTCGTAGATATTCCATGTTTTGCAGCTTGAGCAATAGCATTAGCTTCCGCATGAACAGAACGAGATGGTAAAACTTTACTAGCATCACAACTACTTAATTCAGGATAACAAAAACCCTGACTTGTACAATGTGAAGAACCAGAAGGAGAACCATTATAACCAGTTGCTAAAACTTGTTTATCTTTAACTATTACTGCACCCACAGGAAAAGCAAGACAAGTTGAACGAGTAGCAGCCAGTTTAGCTATCATTAAAAAGTATTCATCCCATGTTGGTCTTTGATATAATTCTTCTGTCATATTCCTGTAGAACCAAATCCTTTAATATCTCTTTCTGTTGTACTTAATTCATCAACTGTTTCTACATTAACAGATAATACTGATGCTATAACCATTTGAGCTATTTTCATTCCTCGTGTGACTTGAAATGAATTTTTCCCATGATTAATTAAAATTATGCCGATTTCTCCCCGATAAGTTTCATCTATAGTTCCAGGAGTATTTAAAACTGTAATTTGATGTTTTAAAGCCAACCCACTTCTAGGACGAATTTGTGCTTCTGTTCCTGATGGTAATTCGATAGCAATACCTGTATGAATTAACTTGCTTTCTCCAGGATTAATAGTTAATTCATCAATAGAAAATAAATCTAATCCTGCATCTTGTGGATGTGCATAATAGGGAACAATTGCTAATTCATCTAACTTTTTAACTTTAAGTTTCATAATAGGGAGTAGGGAGTAGGGAGTAGGGAGTAGGGAGTAGGGAATAGGGAAAAAATAAGCAGAATTTTGAGATTAGTGCAATAAATTTAGGTTGGGTTGACGTAGGTTAGCGCTAGCTTATCCGTTAGGATAAACCAAATAATAATACCACTTCTCAAAAACTTTTATAAATTTTATTGAGTAGAGGAGTGGGGGAGAAGTAAACATAACCATAATTAACGATAAATTACTAAGAATTATCAAAAAAAAGAAGAAGAAAAGAAGGAAAGTATATGAGTTCACAGAAGGTTTTGTTAGTTTTATTCTAACGGATAAGCTCCGCTAACACTTCTTCAACCCAACCTACTAGACTGAAACCGTCTACTAGAAATTTTGCTTCAATTCTTACTTTTTAATTTTGACTTTTAACTTTTAACTTCATTTAATTCTTACTTTTGACTTTTGAATTTTGAATTTTGAATTTTGAACTTCTAGGGTGCTAACTTACCTTTTGCTAGTCTATTTTGTTCATACCATTCTGCTATATTCGGGACCCAATTTTGAACATGAGGCCACATTAATTCACAAAGTTTTTGAATTTCTAATTGAGCATTCTTTTTAAAACGTAAATCTAAAAAATGTAGCAAACTACGACAATTAAAACTAACAACAAAGTGCTGACGATAATCAAAAGGAATTTTTCCTCTAGCGTGTTCTTCAGACATTCCAAATTCCATGTCAAGTTTGTATTTTTTTGCTGCCTCCAAACACCACTGTAAATCTTGTTCTCGTTGTTCAGCAGAATAATAATATTTCTTCCCCTGACGGTCAGAATATTCTCCCACCGGACGTAAGTAAAAAGCACTTTCTATATCCGTTTTTCCCTCTGCTACTGCAATAACTTTTCCCGAACAAAACCTATAACTTTGTACATCGAAAGTCACTCCCACACGATGAGTTCGTGCTTGCTGCATAACACTATGAGGAAAAAAACCACAATTAAAAGTAATTTGGGGATGCTCAATACATCCATAATGCCCACGGTCTCCTGCTAAAAGCCGCTTGACAATAATTTCACCACATTTTGTTTCTGAAGGCCAATTATCTTGTTCGTCAAATACAAATCCTTCACTATAATCTTGATGCAAAGCGGCATAAATTACCTGTTGAGGATTTAGAGTTTTAGTAATTACTTCTACCCGAAATTTATCCATAAAATTTTTCTATACTCAATCAATCTTATAACCTTATAGTTGATTGATATCCAAGAACAATTATTTATTAAAGCATTACTAAGATTAACTATCTAAAAAGTGATAGATTTTTCTTATTTTTGGCTTTTAACTTAAACAAATGATGCTTTCCCACCGTTTTACAGAAGCTCACTGAGTTAACACGCTACTCAAATTCCCATAGGGAGTAAAGTTCCTTACATTCCCCTTTTTCTGGGAGTAGCTAGCATTGCCCTTGAATATGGGGTTGATGAAGATGAGGCCATAGCGACACTGGTTCACGATAATTTCAGGAAATTATTTCAGATATGGGGTTTGAAACTATTTGTGACATCTTTGAAGTGAATTGGTATTACATATTTCTCTATTAGACCTCTCCGGAAAAGAGGGAGTAGGGAGTAGGGAGTAGGGAGTAGGGAGTAGGGGAAAATAATTGATGATTTATGCGTATGGGATTGATTTAATTTTTGACGATCGCCAGATGTCTATTAGAATTCTTGTTTGAGAAAAAGAGGAAGTAAAAGATGGGTTATATCATGTTCGGTTGAATACTTATACTTTGAAAAAAGGAAGGTAGAAGAGAAAGAAAAGTTCACGGGGAGAAGGTTTTTGATCGAGCTATTATCCGTTAGCGTAGCTTCCCAGGGGAACATGATATTACCTTTTCTATGGGGGTTCATTCTCTAGTTCAGAAACGCCGAAATTTCTACACAACAAGCTTAATATTTGTTTACATAATTTCCTGTCTAAATAAGTTTTTAATATAAATATTTAATTTTAGTAGTGAATTTAATTATATAACCTTGAATTTATAACAGAGAATTATAAAGTTTTGATGAAGAGGATCTGGCTTTTAGGCAAGCATTTTTAAAGTTTTAGTAAAGTGGCCTGAAATTACTTGAAATTGCTGAGGTAAATTGCTACTATAAACACTAAATCAAAGAACATTGAAATTTAATTTTGATACAAGCAATTAACTGTTATATTGACAACCTATACCTTTGTAATTTCAAGTATAGTTAGCTTTTTTATGTATATACAAATAAAATTGCATAGTCAACTGTAATTGCCAAAATGTATGAGATTTTAAAGAGGTTTTAATTGTAGTTGAATTATTTGGAGCTTGGGTAAATAAAATTCTAGGCATGGTCAAACACCAATAGCCGATCGCCTTTTGGTTTAGCTAAAGCTATGTATGAATTTAGTTACAACTCACCCTCTATTTGAAAAATTTACAGTGGGTATGATCGACAAAAAAAATAGTTCTACACGATCCAAATGCAATGTTTAATAAAAGTACTCACTTCCTCTTTATTGCTTCCTGGTGCGATCGCTCAATTATTGGTACTTATAGTTAAGACCAAGATAAGTTTCTAAATCGCAAACATAACTCAATTTCCGACTGCCATAAACCAAGCGTATCCATCAGCAAAATTAAAGCGGGAAGAGATTCATTTATACATCGGAATGTTGCTAGCAACTAATATTAACCTCAAAACAGGCGAATCCATCTTAATACAAAAGATTATCAAAATTTTGACCATTCCCAAACTGGATTATTCGGCTTAATTTAAGTAATTGGAGTTAAATATACCACTGCCAGAGACGTAGCGCAAAAAGTAGTTAATTATTTGTTCAAATAAGTTCAAATAAATTTTCAAGACAAAAATGCAATTTTATTTTAATTATGCCATCTCCTATTGCTCACTCAGTTTCTGGATATGTACTAGCTAAGTTTCTACCCAAAAACCTATCAAAAAATAATACATCTCATTGGTGGAACTTGGGAAATTTTTATCCTGTATTTGTTGCCATTTTTGCTGACTTTGATTTTATTCCCCAATTCATCACAGGAGAAAGATTTCATCGAGGTATTACTCATACTTTAATTTTTGCCATTGGTTTTAGTTTAATAGTTGGTTGGCTAATGAATTATTTCCGCAAATCTTCATTTAAACAACTATTTTTATTTACTTTTATTCTCTATAGTTCTCATTTACTATTAGATTTATTTACGGCTGGTGGTTCAGGTTTAAAATTGTTGTGGCCTATAACAGATACATCTTTCAAATCAACAATATATGTATTCCCACAAGTTTATAACTCTAGAGGAGTATTTGATATTAGTAATTTTATATCTATTGCTTGGGAATTATCTTACTCAGTATTAATTGTTAGTATATTATGGCTATGGAACAATTGTAGCTCTAGCAAATTTTATGAATAAATCAATTGAAAAAATAGGGAGTAGGGAGTAGGAGGAAATAATTCATAAATTAAGAGTGCAATAATTGATTTAATTTTTTATTATTGGATATGTCTAATACCATTTATCAAAAGTTTTGCTACATTTCCTTGGGAGTAGGGAATAGGGTTTAAAAGCATAATATATTTTGGATTAATGCTGATAATCCTTTACATTCATTACTGAATAATTATTATTACTTAATAACTGAAGTTTATCAGATATCTCATAAGTTAAATAACAAATTTAAATCGTGTCAATTTTGATACAAATTATGCTTAAACTTATCAGACTTAAACTATTATTTACTATATTTATTTCATTGCTAATTTTTCTCTACATTCCTAATTTATCTAACTTAAAATCGCAGAAAGTTTCCGCTCAATTTCTTGATTCACCAGAAGTTAAAGCTTTAGATAATAATTTAAATAACTCTAGTATTTCTTCTTTTATTAAATCAGGCTTTAATTATAGTCAACAACTCTACGGCAAGCCAAGAATAGCAGTAAAAAAAATAAATTTACGTTTACACACAACACCTTTAGCTTCACTGGATAATGCAAACAAAGGGGAATTTACTATCTATTTAAGTCGTAAACCCTCTGAATATTCTTTCTACGGGCAGTTAGGCCATGAAATATTTCACTTATTAAATGCACAATTACTTGATTGTTATGCAGAGGGTATGGCTACTGTTTTTGCCGAAAAAATATTAACTCGTAATGACTTAGATTGGAGTGGGTGGGAAACATATTTTCAACAAGGTTATGAACCTTTTTACGCCTTGACTTACTCTATGATGAAAGAAGTTAGTGAAACAGCAGGTTCAGCAAACATGAGTCGTTTACTTGACTTTGCTATTGATAATAAGGCTGATAAAAAGTGGATGCATATTGATATTAATAGATGGTTATCTTCAATGTCTGATTATGTAAAAATTGAAGTAGAAAAGGTGATTAATCAATATATTTATGAAGTTAAACCAGTAGTTGAATCAAAGAATAATATGTATACTTGTTTAGCACCTACAAAAAATTAGATGTAAGTATTCAGTTATCAGCAACAAGACTCTCTCATACTAGGATATTGTTTAAATTAATAACTGACTTTAAAGGTACAGGAAGCAACTTTTTTAGTATTAGTAAGAGAATTAATAAAGCTTTTATCGTCAAATAAAAGCAATAGCTGTTTGCATAGCATACTACAGGGAAGCGCTCATTGCTGAATCCTTACCATCAGACATCTCTGAAAAAGAGGGAGTAGGGAGTAGGGAGAAATAATTGATAATTTCTGTGCGATATTTGATTTGATTTTTTGGCGTTGCTGATTCTGGGTATGATTTGACAATTTTATATTTTTGATTTTGTATTTTGGATGGTTTGAACTACTTGTTAATATTAACTGTTCCCTATTCCCTATAAACCTACTTTCATACCTTAATTCAGCAATGACGATTTTTTATTACTGGAGATGTCTATTGATGAATATGGTAATTCGTAGATGAGATATAAAATTTATTGGGATAGTTAGGTATATTAGCAATGAGAAACGATCGAGTTAACCAAAATCATCAGAGGTGGTTACATCTAATACTGCTATGTAGTTGGATATTTCTAGGTATTACTCTACGTTGGACAAACTTAGCTGACAAGTCTGCCTCATCTATCGAAATTGCTACATTGGGTTATAGTCTAGGCCATAGCTTTTTTGACCTACCTTTAGATCGAGTTATTAGTCTAGACCAATTGCTCTCACCCTTACAATTTGATTCAAATTCTACTCCTACCAATGTCATCGATCGTCTACTGGGTGAAGATAATCATCCTCCACTCTATTTTGTACTAAATCATTTGTGGCTTAACTTATTCAGCACTGACGGAGAATTGGTTTCTCTGTGGGTGGGGCGATCGCTCAGTGCTATTTTTGGTGTAGCGGCTATTCCGGCAATTTTTGCTTTGGGTTGGTTAGCGTTTTCTCCATTAATAGCTCATATAGCAGCAGCATTAATGGCAATTTCTCCCTATGGGATATATCTCGCCCAAGAATCTCGTCATTATACTTTAACTATTTTATGGATTATTGCTTCTGTAACTTGTTTGACAGCAATAATACCCTATCTCCAAAAACACAAGACATTTCCAATATGGCTGGGGTTTATTTGGGTTATTATTAATAGTTTGGGAATTTCCACTCACTATTTTTTTGCCTTGGCGTTGACTGCGGAGGGATTAGTTATTGCTTGGTTTTGGTTGAGAGATATTCAAAACCTATTTCAACGCTATTGGTGGCGAATTTATTTGGTTGCTCTGGGAACGTTTATTGCTGGTTTGGTTTGGTTACCTGTAGTAAGTGGTATTGGCAATAGTCAACTTACTGACTGGATATCAACTAGCTTTGAGCTTGATGAAATTTGGCATCCTATCCCTCGTTTATTGGGTTGGGTATTGACAATGGTATGGCTTTTGCCCATTGAAGGGACTAGTTTATTTGTGACTATCTTATCTGGAGTGACACTTTTGCTTGTGTTGGTTTGGGTTGCTCCTGGTTTATGGCAAGGTGGGAAAGCACAGATGAATGATATTGATAACCGTTTGTCTTTTCAGGTTTTTGTCGGTTTTTTTGTAGGAGCGATCGCTTTATTTTTGCTCATTATTTACGGTATGGGTAAAGATTTATCTCTTGCTGCTCGTTATCATTTTGTTTATTTTCCTATTGTCATTATTTTATTAGCTGCTATTTTGGGAGAGTGTTGGGTTAACGAAGTCAGAAGTCAGAAGTCAGAAGTCAGAAGTGATTTTGATTTTTTGCAGAAGTGGGGAAATAGAAAAATTAAAGAGGAAGGAGCAACTAAAGAAGTCAGAAGTCAGAAGTCAGAAGTCAGAAGTGATTTTGATTTTTTGCAGAAGTGGGGAAATAGAAAAATTAAAGAGGAAGGAGCAACTAAAGAAGTCAGAAGTCAGAAGTCAGAAGTCAGAAGTGATTTTGATTTTTTGCAGAAGTGGGGAAATAGAAAAATTAAAGAGGAAGGAGCAACTAAAGAAGTCAGAAGTCAGAAGTCAGAAGTCAGAAGTGATTTTGATTTTTTGCAGAAGTGGGGAAATAGAAAAATTAAAGAGGAAGGAGCAACTAAAAAAGATATAATTTCGGCAAATTTAAAACTGATTAATCAAAGAGTTGTAGTTGTTGTTTTGTTAATGAGTTTATTTGGTGGATTAACGGTTGTTAACAATTATGGCTATCAAAAGTCACGCCGCGCAGACCTTCTAGTTGAGGCAATTAAAACACAGTCTGAAAATCCGTCTTTAATTGCTACAACTTATCAAACTCATGCTGAAATTCGGGCTTTAATTGCACTTGGTCTGGAATTTCAACGTCAAGAAGAGAAAATAAATACTTCTGACTTTTTTCAACCTCAATTTTTATTAATGAAAAGACAAAAAGAGCAAAGATTAACTCCAGATTTGGCTTTGGCTAAATTCCTGTCTCAAACACCACGACCTCTAGATTTATGGGCAGTTAATTTGAAGGTTGAGGGAAGTGATTTAGAAACTTTCAATTGTCGGAAATATTCTAATTCTTTACCTAAAATAAATGGTTATCGTTATAAGTTGTATAATTGCCGTTAATTTAACTTTGGTGGTAGGGGAGTGGCTCACACGGATTATGGCACGGATACACGGATGAGGAATAAAAAAACAAATGCAGGAAATGTCCCTTTGACAAAGCGGTGCGACCCCACGACGACGCCAGCTCGCTTGCGGAATGCCGACCAAGAGAGGGAACGCGCACCAAGAGAAAAAGAGAATTTACGACCTAAAAACTGGTATTAAATCTATTCATTCTCACTCCTGACTCCTGACTCCTAAAAAATACCCTACCTATTTGTAGCAAACATTTATAAAATTGGTATTATGTCTTATTTCAAGCCTCCTTCTTACAGAAGTACTGATAACTGATAACTGATAACTGAAATTACTACTCCCTACTCCCTAAAACCAACGATTTTTGTACCTCACCAGTATAGGAATTACTATATGATTTATTTATCTCCAAAAAAAACCATTATATTTCTGATATTTATTGTTATTGGCTTGACTATTGCCAGTATTACCGGGCAGTTTTTTCAATATTATGGTTTCTCTAATTCTACCCAATTGATTGATAAATTTAATGTAGATGGAGAATATACCATTCCTTCATTATTTTCATCTTTTATTTTATTTTTTTCCTGTATCATTCTGGGAATAATTTCTCATAAAAAATGGCAACAAAATGATAAATATGTTTGGAAGTGGATAGGTTTATCTGTCATATTTTTTTATCTAGGACTTGATGAAACAATTAGCTTACATGAACAACTAATTCATCCTTTGCGAGATATGTTGAATGCTACGGGAATATTTTATTACACTTGGGTAATTCCAGGATTAATATTAGTTATAACTGTTCTATTTGTTTATCTAAAGTTTCTTCAATCTCTGCCTAGAAAAATAAAATATCTATTTTTTCTGGCTGGAATATTTTATGTTGGAGGTGGAATTGGTATGGAAATGGTTGGTGGATATTACGCTTATTTGTATGATACTAATAATTTTTTTTATGAAATATTGGTAACTATTGAAGAATTTCTTGAAATGTTAGGAGTTGTTGTCTTTATTTATGCGCTTCTGTGTTATGGGAGGGAACAGTTCATTAATGGATAATTGATAATTGATAATGGATAATGGATAATGGATAATGGATAATGGATAATTGATAATGGATAAT
>NZ_CEZPJD010000182.1:0-11609 GCF_983059655.1 Okeania sp. | reverse complement strand
TCCTTGAAAAGAAGAGGATTGACTCAAAGAAAAATTTTTTCTTCACTTTTATTCCATTTAGTTAGGAGACAAAATGTTTTTCAGTGTAGTTATTCCCACTTATAATCGCAAACCAATTTTAGAAAAGTGTCTTCGCGCTTTGGAAAATCAAGATTATGACCGCCTGATTATAGATTATGAAGTAATAGTTATCGATGATGGTTCGACGGATGACACTATCCCCTGGTTAGAAACAGAGGCCAAAGAATTTCCTCATGTCCAACTATTTTCTCAGTCTCACCAAGGGCCAGCAGCAGCTCGGAATTTGGGTGTTGAGCAGGCCAAAGGAGATTTTATTATTTTTATTGATAGTGACTTGGTGGTGACAGATTCTTTTCTACAGTCACACGCAAATAGTTTGATTGCTCAAAAGTCAGATAATGTATTTACTTATGGCAGAGTTATTAATACTTGTAATTTTGATTTTCCCACTTCAGAACCTTATAAGTTGACTGATTTTTCGGCAGCTTTTTTTGCTACGGGAAATGTGGCGATCGCTCGTCGTTGGTTAATTGAAGCTGGATTATTTGATACTTGTTTTGAACAGTATGGTTGGGAAGATTTGGAGTTAGGAGTTAGGTTAAAAAAATTGGGTTTAAAATTGATTAAGTGTCCTGATGCTGTTGGCTATCATTGGCATCCACCTTTTTCTTTGGAGCAATTACCAGGAATGATTGAACGAGAAATTCAAAGGGGAAAAATGGGAGTTTTGTTTTATCAAAAACATCCAACTTGGGAAGTTAAAATGATGATTCAAATGACTTGGCTACACAAATTATTATGGGGAGTTTTATCATTAGGTGGGAGATTAAATGAAAAGACAATGGCTGTTTTTTTGCAATGGTTAATTGACCGAGGTAAATCGCAGTTAGCTTTAGAAATTTCTCGGATATTTTTGAATTGGTATAATGTACAAGCTGTTTATGCTAATCCAGAAAATAGGGAGTAGGGAGTAGGGGGAAAGAATTGATAATTTCTATGCAATGACTGATAACTGATAACTGAAATGACCTACAACCTTTGGAGCGTAGTGAAGATAATGATTGAACCAGATTTTCCTCATATTGTATTGGCCTTTAACTACAAGGGTTGGAAAGTTGAAATTGACCAAGGTGAAATGGACGGATCTGCTACTTATGCGGCTTGGGCAAACTACAAGTTAGGTTGTGTTGTAGCAGTACCTTACGCTTCTTCTCGACAAGAGGTAGTTAAGCGTGCCAAACAATGGATTGATGCTCGAAATAATCAGAATATAACTTTATAGTGAAGAATTGCTATATAATTGATTATTATCTATTTTATCAGGAGTTCTAATGAGTACAGCAGCTTACATAAATGACAGTGAATTTGATGCACTTTTAACTTCTGAAACAATCTTTGTCGTAGATTGTACGGCATCATGGTGTGGTCCATGTAAAAAAATTAGTCCTTATATTGACCAGTTAGCTGAAGAATATGAAGGTCGTGCCAAGGTAGTGAAACTTGATATTTCTGAAAATAAGGAAACTGCCAATAAATTTAGTATTCGTAGTATTCCAGCTGTAATGTTTTTTAAAAGTGGCGAACTTGTAGAAAATATAGTTGGTGTTTCTCCTTATGAAACTTTCAAAGCAGCACTTGATAAGTTACTTTAAGTTTTATAGAAGTAGATAGATTTTAAAAATAATTGTTTTTTTGAGTATTTAGAGCAACTTAATTTTATTTCTTCCTTCTTTTTAATATTTGAAATAGTTAGGGTTTGCGCTCAAAAGTCTTTTAGTAGGGGTGGGAGATAGGAGACAGGAGGAATGGGAATTATAGAGGAGGTAGGAAGAAGAGTTATCCCAAGATTGTTCTGCCTTTGTTTGCCCTCAATACTAACATGTATGAACTTTTTATAACAAAAAGCTAGAACTTTTTTCACTACAAAAAGGCACTTACCTTTATCCGTCAATGCTTTGAAATTTAATCAGCAAGCCCTAGTTATCAAATAACATCATGTTCGGATAAAAGTCTTATAAATATCATTCTTTGTGTATAGATGTATATATAGCTGTTACATGAAAATTCTACTTTCTGTCACCTGTTATATCAAATCCGGTTAAATAACCTCACAATCAATAGACCCAGAAAAGAGGGAGTAGGGAGTAGGGATAAATAATTAATAATTTATATATAACAATTGATTTTATTTTTTATTATTGGAGATGTCTAATAGCTTAAAATCCTGATTATGACGTTATTTTATCTATGTGAAATTAGGCGGATTTGATATTACATATAAATTATAACTATTCAATCTAATATGATTAAAGTATGAATATTTGAGAAATAGTATGGCGCTACGCATTAAGGTGTTTGACATGAATAAAAGCTAAAACTCTTTTGTATTTCACTATTGCCTGTTCCCTGTTCCCTTGCACGTAGCGCTATATTAAGTGGAATGAAATATAAATTAGTAAAAAATATAAATTATTGTAGAAAACAACAATAACTTAAGCGATCGGTAATTTAGGTATTATTTATTCCATTTTACCTTCCTTAAAAGCCATAATCCTAATTCGCTTATAATCAGCCGTCCACTTTCCCTTCTTATATAGATGAGGACGCAATCTATTTTCAATATCACCAATAATAATATCTTGCTTTTTTTCAGGAATTCCTTCAAAGAAACAAGTTGCAAACATCTTCAGCCAATTGCGCAAACCATATTCTCCATCCTCAAGTTTAGTTGGTCTTTCTAATAAAGTAGCAAAAGTCAATACAAACCCTTGTGATTCTAAAAGACTAGCATATTCTCCAATACTAGGAAAATACCAAGGATTAAGTTGTTTATTATTACTATAACCAGCAGCATCTAAGGCTTCATAAATACTTTTAACAATAGTTTTAATATTACCTTTACCACCAAACTCGCTAACGAAACGACCTCCAGGTTTCAATATGCGCCAAATATTACTGATAACTTTTTTCTGCTCTTTAATCCAATGAAGTACGGCATTAGAAAAAACTGCATCAAATGTTTCTTTTAAGTCTATATTAACTCCATCTCCTACTAAAAATTTAATATCTGGATAACAACGATGTGCTTGTTCAATCATAGTCGGAGCATTATCAATTCCTATGACTTTTGCCCCTTTTGTAGTGATTTTATAGGTCAGATGACCTGTTCCACAACCAAGGTCAATAATTTTTTCTCCACTCTGAGGACTGAGCAATTCTAATAAATCTATTGCCAAATTAGAAACAAAAGAATGTTTACTTTCATACAGTTCTGCATTCCATTCATTGAAAGATATATTTGAGAAGTTGTTAGTTGTATTATTTTCCATAGCACTACGAAGAGTAACTTATTCAATAGATTATACTTGAATGCAACCTAATAACCTATTAAGTCAAAAGTTAAAAATTTGAATACCCTGTGTCACGAGTAATTTCAGTTATCAGTTATCAGTACCTCTGCAATAAGGAGGCTTGAAATCTTCTGTAATATTCTCTTTCTCTTGGTTGATTTTATCTGGCTAATTTGCGCCATTCCACCCTATGGGAAGCTCCGCTGACGATCACTTTTTATCTCCTTAAAAGGGGAGGCTATTGATCATAATTTTTCGGTCAAAAGTAATACTTAGCTAATTAATTTAGTATAGTTTGAATTAGGAAAATAATTAGAAAAAGTTTTTTTGCTCTTGAAGCGATTGAGTAAAATTACTCTATTCATCGGGATAAAATTTTAGATCATTTCAATAATAATACCTGTAAAAATTCAGGTTTGTATTAAGTATAGTTGGAATCTAAAACAATTTTGTGCTAAGAAATATATCCTGTCCCAATATTGAGTATTGAGACAAAGTATCTCATTGAGGAATATAGCTTATGGCAAGTAGTGAAGTTGGTGCAGATTTATGGATTAGCGAGTATATCACACCTTGGGATATTTATGTTCATGGCATTACCGAGGTACTTGCCTACAAAAAAACTGCTTATCAGGATATGTACATTATAGATACAGGTGTTTATGGTAAAGCACTGGTTCTTGATGGTAAATGGCAATCTTCTACAGGAGACGAATTTTTGTACCATGAGCCCCTGGTACATCCTGCCATGATTTTTCATGGATCTCCTAGTAAAGTTCTTGTTCTTGGTGGTGGTGAAGGAGCAACTATTCGAGAGGTCTTACGTTGGCAAACAGTAGAACAAGTGGCCATGATTGATATTGATGGAGAAGTGGTTGAAGCTTGTCGTCAACATTTACCTGAGATGCACGCTAATGCTTTTGATGACCCTCGCCTCAAATTGGTCATTGGTGATGCTTTAGAATTTTTGGATACTTCTGATGAAATTTGGGATGTAGTTATCTCTGACCTTTCCGATCCTATTGAAGAGGGACCTTCATTTCAGTTGTTTACAAAGGAATACTTTGAAAAAATTTTCAGGGTGCTTACCCCTGGAGGGTTTTTTATTGTGCAAGCTGGCCCTGTTTCCCCAGGAGAAATGAAACTTCATACTCGAATTGTGAATACAATGAAACAAGTTTTTCCTTATGTCCAATCTTATAGTAGTTATGTTCCTACTTATGGCCAGCCTTGGGGTTTTGTACTTGCTTCAACAGAAATGATTAATAGTCGTCCTGACCCAGAAACAGTTAATCAACTTCTAAGAGAAAAAACTACTGGTGGGTTTCGGATGTTGGATGGGACTACTTTATTAGGGATATTACAAGTACCTAAACATTTGCGCGAAGCGATCGCCGCTGAGACTGAGGTATATACTTTAGCAAAACCTCCAAAATTTTTCGGTAAAGGTTCTACTAACAGTTGAAGCTATAACTAAGACAACAATAAATTAAAAATTACAAGAGTAACTAACATGACCATACTACGGATTTTAGCTTCTATCTTTTTACCACCTTTGGGTGTATTTTTGACCGTTGGCCTCGGCGGTGCTTTTTGGATTAATCTTCTCCTAACTATTTTTGGTTTTTACATTGGTGGCATTATTCATGCTGTTTGGGTTATTGCCAAGCATGATTCATAAACTAAGGCAAAAGGAATAATTGGGGCTTGCTGAAAAAGTCTTTTTTTAAGAGTAGGGGACCCACCCCTAACGCCTCCCAGGAGGGGAAAAGGGGAGTAGGGGAGTAGAGGAGCAGGAAAGTAATTGTTTTTGCCCAACTTTTGCCTAAAATGGTAAATTTTTGAGCATTAATAGCTGAAAACCAGGTACTTTTTCACTACCCAAAAAGGCTAAAACCAATATCAGTAAATGCTTTGATATTTAATCAGCAAGCCCTAATTAGGTTATAAAACCTCACCCAAATTGTAGGCAATACCAGTGGCGGGGTTTTATCCCCTTGTGCCCTTTAGTCACGGGCAGAGGTCAGGATTGAGAATTCCCTTTCCTACGGAATGTTGCGCAAACTGTATAAGCGCCTCCTGCCCTCTACCTTTCCTGATAATTTTTCAGTCAAATAGTTTAAGTGTAGAGGTAGGAATAGTTTTTTTGACTATTTCTAAGTTACAGCAAATCAAATATTATCCTCAACCTATCTCTACTAAAATACGACTCATTTTTCTACTTTAAATTGGCGACTCATAACTGATAAATGGTAATATAGTAAAACTACATTTATTAGACAAGCCAGGTAAGAATGACAACACTAAATCTTCAAATATCTATAGAAAAAACTAGCCACTCTCGCATTCAAGAACAAGATATTAATAATAGTTCTTTTGGCAAAGTATTTAGCGATCATATGTTAGTTGCTGACTACATAGATGGTAATTGGCAAGATGCAAAAATTATTCCTTATGGTAATATTTCAATAGCTCCTTCTCTGTCAGTTTTGCATTATGGTCAGACAGTTTTTGAAGGTTTAAAAGCTTATAGAAGTCCAACAAAAAAACCTTTATTGTTTCGCCCACAAGCTAACTATAAAAGGATAAATGAATCAGCTTTTCGATTATGTATGCCGTCTATTCCTGAAGATATTTTTCTGGATGGTTTAAAGGAATTAATTAGGCTAGATTCTGACTGGATTCCTACTCAGTCAGGTAGTGTATTATATATTCGACCTATTTATTTTGCTACAGATGAATCTGTTGGTCTTAAACCAGCAAATAGTTATAAATTTATTATTATTACTTGCCCTGTAAGTGCTTATTATTCAGCACCAGTTAAGTTAATTGTTACAGACAAATATATACGAGCTGCTGAAGGTGGAACAGGTGCAGCTAAATGTGCTGGTAATTATGGTGGTAGTTTATTAGCAGATCAAGAGGCTAAACAACAAGGCTATGATAATGTTTTATGGCTAGATGGGAAGGAGAAAAAATATATTGAAGAATGCGGCACAATGAATGTGGCTTTTGTTATTAATGATGTTGTTATTACTCCTAAATTGACTGGCACTATATTAGCTGGAATTACTAGAGATAGTGTATTAACTTTATTTAGAGATATGGGTGTTAAAGTTGAGGAAAGATTAATTTCTATTGATGAAGTGGCAAAGGCTTATGAAGAGGGTAATCTTTCTGAAGCATTTGGTATGGGAACTGCTGCTACAATTGCTCATATTTCTACTATTAATTATCAAGGTAAAGATATGATTTTACCTCCTGTTTCTGAGCGAAAATATGCTCCTCAAGTATTACAAAAATTAGAAGATATTAAAACGGCTAAAGTGAATGACCCTTATGGTTGGGTTTGCCCACTGTAAATTATAGGGTACTTTTAAAAAGTTAGAAGTTAGAAGACAGAAGTTAGATTTGAGAGTACTAAAAACTTTGAAAATACAATAGACCTCTCCGGAAAAGAGGGAGTAGGGAGTAGGGAGTAGGGAGTAGGGGAAAAGAATTGATGATTTATGCATATGGGATTGATTTAATTTTTGACGATCGCCATATGTCTAATAGTTTCAGGCAATAATTTAATATTTAAAGTTTGAAACTATTTGTGAAATTATTCAAAGTGAATTGATATATAGCAATGTGTGCTGGCATATTTACAAATTTCAGGAACTGTCCAATAGCTAAAAGTTTTATATCATAAGCTTTTTATCCCCCTCTACTGCCTATTGCCTACTGCCAAATGAGCTGCGCACAGCGCTATAACTTCTAACAACTCTAAATTAACTCATGGTAAAACAAAAAAAAAGTAAGTCAATATTATCTCTATTTGAGGCTCCTATCGGATTATTAGCAGGTGCAACTTACCATTTTCGTGCTTTAAATATATTTGTCAAAAATCCAAGATTGATAGGTTATATTGTTGTGCCAATTTTCATTAATATCGTGGTAGGTATTCTCCTCTATATTGGTTTACTCCTACCAGGAATTGATTTAATTGATACTATTTTTGATGATTTATCTTTGCGCTATGATGCTTTTGTTGCTCAATTACCAAAATGGTTACACTTCTTAAGTTATATAGATAATATTTTAGATAAACTTTTACAAGTCATTCTATTCGCAATATTATTACTAATAATTGGATTTTTGTTAGTACAATTTGGGGCTATTCTAGGTTCACCTTTTTATGGTCAACTTTCTGAACAATTAGAAAAAATTAGAACTGGTACATTGCCTGAAGCTCCGCCAAGCCTATTCAGCTTTTTCAGAGATATTTGGCGAGCGATTCTTTTTGAGCTAAAAAAAATTGGGTTACTATTAGTAATAGGTTTGCCGATTTTGCTGCTGAACTTTTTACCTGGAGGCTCTTTAATAGCAACTATTGGTGGTATAACCTTAACAACTTCCATTGTTTGTCTTGACTTTTTTGATGGATTTTTGGAGAGAAGAAAATTAAAATTTCGAGAAAAGTTAACAGTAGTACGTCGTAGTTTACCAGCAAGCGCCACTTTTGGGTTAATTTGTCAAGTTTTAATTACTATTCCGATAGTTAACTTTTTAGGTATTCCATTATGTGTAGCTGCAGGAACTTTATTTTGTTGCGATCGCGTCTTACCAAATTTACTGCTAGATCGTCAAGCTTAAAGAGTGCGGGCCTAAATGAAACCGCAGTTCATTTCACAACCCGCTCTTGATTTAGATTCTAGCTCAGATAATATCAGATCATCCGAGTCATAGCAGATACTTTTGTAATCTTTTCTTTATCCAAGCCTTCCAGCTCTCCAAGCTTTAACCATCCCTCTTTTACTAAACCAGCCAGAGCAAAAATCACAGTTGCATTTCTAGAGTCGTACTTGCCATCTAGATCGTATCTTCTGGCACTGAGAAAATCATGTAGATACCATAAATCATCAAATTCTTGAATTCCACTTGCTTTTTGGCGCACTGTTGTGACTAAAGCATTGATTTCTCGTTCCTTAGCTTTGGACAAAGCTGCTTGGGCAATCTTTTCTTCTGTTATAGACCACTGAGTATTAGTAAGTTGCATCATATTTTTTATTTTCTTAAAAATCTATGTGTGATTATGATTTTTTATGTAGTTGTTAATAATAGCATATATAATCTAATCTAGTAGCTAAATAAAATAAAATTTATATTAATTTACAAGGCAATTTTATTAGTAACAAAAACAAAAAAAAGAGTGTTCTGTTTAAAGACACTCTTTAAAATTTATTTATCTCCATATTTTCCTGGAGTTAAATCGCTTTGCTAAAATTAGTTCATAGTTCATAAAAATATAGTCAAGTATGACATATCCTTCCGATCGCAGGTGTTACCCTGACGCTTATGAACTACAACACCCTTGCATCCCATAGTCAAAGACATTTGGGACTACTTTTCTCATAATGTTTAGAAAACCGTTCACATCAGGATTGATTAACCTTTTGCTGGCGGTTATAATACTTTATTACCTATTTCTTTTTACCGGGCCAAATTTAACAACTCTTTAGCAGAGGCCAATAAGTCGATCGCCACAAAGAAAATTTTACCTTCAGGATTAAGCAAAAATCTCCAAGCAATATTCATACCCACACCAGCCCCAAACCAAGGAGTTTGGCATTTACCAGTAACTTTAATCTGAGTATAACCATCCTCAACAGGTTCAGAAATTCCTTGCTCTGGGATTAACTTCAGATTCTGGCATTCTTCTTGGAAGAATCGCAAAATGGCATCTTTGCCCACAATTGGTCTACGGAAAGGAGGTTGCAGGCCACCATCCGGAGTGAATAACTCAATCAATGCATTAAAGTCATTGGCATTCAAGTTATTCATGTAATTCAAGACAGTAGGATTATCAACACCTTGAATCGTAACTTGAGTTCGCTGTGCCATATTCTGTGGAGCAACAACTGGCTCAGAAACTCGGGCATAATTGCCCAAATTTTTAACATCAAAACCCATATCAATCACAGAATTTCTCAAAACTGTGATTTGCTGACCAGAATCTAATCCTTGAATAGTTCCCAATACAGCTGAAGCATTAGCAGAAAGCTGATAACCCTGTGGTATTGGAGCAACAAGTCCCTGATTCATCCATTCTCCAAGTTGATACCAAAAACCCAACTTAATATTTGGAGTCCAAGTAGCGTAGGTGCGACATATTGGTGTATCAGCTCGGTTAGCCAAGTCACACATTACTTGTGTCTGCTCCTGGAAGCTCATTTGCTTAATTTCATTCATTGTTATTTCTGCCAACTGCATATTGGCAGCTCCTGGAGCAGCAATTGTGATAGTTTTACCCATTTCCAGGTAGGCGAACCAAATGAGAGCTAGTTGGTCTTCTGCACTTAGTTGAGTGAAGCGAGCAATGGTGGCTGGCACTGCGTCAGCTGATAAGGTGCTGGGAAAGATATTACGAGCTGTATCAATTGAAAATGGCATAAGTTTATCTTAATAAAGGAATCCAAAATTAAAAATCAGATACACCCACACTTTGTTATTTTAAATGGGGTGGGTGGGGATTATAGGAAATTTAGAAATACCCACACTTTTGATTTAAACTAGGGTTGGTGGAAATTATTAGGAAAATCCTTCCTTCTGAACCACTATTTCATCGTAACATTACTTTACATTTATTCACATAGGAATATCTTAGAAAACTATGCTCAATAGAATTGCTACTCAGATTAGAAAGTTCTTCCCAGCACCAGAAGTTAGCGCTCACTGCGATGGCCCTTGTGGTGTTTATGACCCTGCTTCTGCTCGCATTTACGCTGAAGCTGTATTGTCTATGACTAAGAAAATTCTGGACCTTGACCCAAAAGCAGGAGACCATAAGACTGCTAATACTCTTTCTCGCTATATTGCTATTAAGGAAGAGCAAGCTCAGAAGACTAAGGAAGATTTACTGATTCTTTGGACTGACTATTTTAAGCCCGTACATTTAGAAAAGTATCCAGATCTCCACGATACTTTCTGGAAAGCTGCCAAGCTTTGTTCTGCTTGTAAAGTGGAAGTTAGTTTGGAGCACGCTACTGAGTTACTAGCTGCTGTGGAAAAAATCCACAATATGTTCTGGGCCACTAAGGAACGTGATGTAACTTGGTACAAGGCTAGCTAAATTTTTTGAGTTTTAAGGTGGTAGGCAAAAAGTTGATACAAACAAGCGATAATAAAGAGTTATTGTTATGGTTGTTAAGATTGCGTCAACGTTTTTGTGTTACAGGTGTCTCCATGTTTCCCTTACTCAAACCAGGGGAGGATATTCTTGTTGACACTAAAGCCTACCGCCACTGTTTACCTAAAATAGATGATTTGGTGGTGGCTAAACATCCCCATCGCCCAAATTTGAAAATAATTAAGCGGGTTGCCTTTGTTGAAGAAAATGGTGACTGCTTTTTGGTAGGAGAAAATAGGGAAGAAAGTAGCGATAGTCGTTCTTTTGGTTTTGTAAGTTCGCAACAGATAATTGGTAGAGTTACGAGCAAGTTTCCTTAGAGACTGTTTGTACACATAAAGATGGTAGTGCATCAAGAAAGTGTGTTTAGTAAGGGACTTCCAAATAAAAAATTATCCTATTAGCTATGAAAGTAAGGGAGTAGGGAGTAGGGAGTAGGGAAGAAATTGAAAAAGTTAAGGGAGTAGAGATTAGCTAGTTAACGATCTAAGTACAAAAATTGGGGTAATTTATTTTCTGCTATTCCCTAAGCGATCGCTACGCTAACATCAGCAGGTATAACAATTTGGTAGCTACTATCACACACAAACAAGGCTAACAAAAGTTAGATTATTCTTGAAGTAAATTCCTGCCAGAGACTGAAAGAACGTCGAATGCGATATCCAGAAGTAAAAGTATATCTGAGAAGTCAAAAATGATTGGATAAAAGCTATTAATCTATCAAACAGCTCCAGTCAAAACTACTTTTTTAGTCAGCTTAGGGATACAATTGCTCTAAATTTAAAGTATCCAATTATACTTTTTAGACATATAGCACTGTGCCCAGACAGCAAGATAATTAACGAAGTCAGAAGCGAGTGTGTAATTCCGAGGTCCCCTACAGAGCATATAAAGTGCAGAATTACTTAGGCACATAGCCCCTCCAGAATTTAAGATACACTCATGACAGTCAGAAGTTAACCCACCCCCACCCCTCCCAGGAAGAGAAATAGGGGATTTCAGCTCCGCTCCAAAAATATTTCGCCTTAAAAGGCGGGGTTTTAGACCCAATTATTTTGATAAATTGC
>NZ_CEZPJD010000181.1:0-11637 GCF_983059655.1 Okeania sp. | reverse complement strand
ACTGATAACTGATAACTGATAACTGAAATGACCCCAGAATCTGAATAAATGTTATATTATATTAGTATTTGTTAATATTTTGTGGAGAATTATCCCTTTGAATCATGTCACGTCCTTTAAGACAAAAGCTTATCCTCGTAGATGGCTATAATGTTATTGGTATCTGGCCTCGTCTCCAAGAAAGCTCTAGGATTAATGGCTTAGAAACAGCGAGACGAGATTTGATAGAAGCGATGGTAAATTATAGTGCTACTCAAGACTTGAATACTCGTATAGTCTTTGATTCTCAATACCAATATACTCCTACAGTTAAAGAGGTTATTACCGATCGTTTATCTGTTTATTATACAGAATTCGGCCAAACAGCAGATACATACATAGAGAAAGCTTGTGCTAATCTTCGTCAAGAGATGCGTCTGTCTAAAAGTAGGTTAATTGTTGCGACCTCAGATCGCGTTCAACAACTTACTGTGGCAGGTTATGGTGCAGAATGGATATCTTCTCAACAGCTAGCCCATGACATTGAAAGTGTAGCAAGTAGCGTTCGCCGTAGATGTCAACAAAGCAAAAGAAAATCAGGCCGTTTTTTGGCTAATTACTTAGACCTAGAGTCTCAAAAGCGCCTAGCTGAACTAAGAATGGGTAAATAACTTTGATTATCAAGATTAGACCTAAAAGTCAAATTAGTTTAATAAAACTAGATCATAATAAGTATTAATAAAAAAAATATAAAAAAGGGTTGCCAAATATGTTGAGTTACGGTTAAGATTAGTAATCGTAGCTCATAAATCAAAGTTACACATTCCTCGGTAGCTCAGCGGTAGAGCGGTCGGCTGTTAACCGATTGGTCGCAGGTTCGAATCCCGCCCGGGGAGTTAAAAAAAATCTAGGTCTTTGATTTAGAGATAGTTAGTAGTTCTATCTAAAATGGATCAATATTACTCCCGGTATAATCTTCAATTTACCAGGATATGAATCATGACCAAAATAAAAACTGATTGAAACAGATATAACCAATGGGATAAGTGCAGTATTACGCTCCCGCAAATTTTTCCGGTGAGTTATTAGCACGGACCAATAATATAAAATCTAACCCCTTTTACAATGCCCTGAATTTTGTTGGCGATCGCACAGATGCAAAAGTGATACTTGCATCCCTACTTTTTTCGGTAGATTCTCCGCAACAAATAATGGAATCAGGAGATTGAAAAGCGATCGGTAAAAGAATTTAAAACTACACAGGTTATTACCCAGAGTCGGCTCATGCAGACAAGATTTACAGAACAGCTCGAAAACCGAAAATTCTGCAAAGAAAGAGGTATTAGGATGAGTGGTACTCCCTTGGAAAAACCTCCAAAAACAAAAAACAAAAAATATCGATCAAAAAAAGAAGAAACAAGATCGGTTGGATGTAAGATTACGGAACCATATAGAGGGTAAATTTGGGCAAGCAAAAAGAAGATTTAGCCTAGAAAAAGTGATGACAAAACTTTCTGAAACTTCCAAAAATGCCATTGCAATCACTTTTTTAATAATCAACTTTTCCACCCTCGAAAAATAGGCTTTTCTCTTTTTTTGTTTTTGTACTTTGTTTGCAAAAAAAAACTGTTTTTGGGGTTTGTTTAATAACTTCAAATAATACTTGTATGCTTTAATGAATGATTATTATAAGTTATAATAGAGTTGTTGGGAATTAAGCTAAAAAAATGGCTAAAACCCGTATTGGTCAAAGTTTATAGCATTTTTTTCAGTTATATGATCCTGAAAACCTTATAGAATAAGCTTTTGAGCATTGTTCAATTTTTATTTCCCAACAACTCTAATGAGCTTTATTTGAATAAAGAATCAACCGTTTTCATATTTATTCAGCAAATTCTAGTTAGTGATGAATCTAAATAAAATATCAATCACTAACTATTGCCACTTATTTGATGAAACTAATTTTGATAAATTTTTAACTATTACCTACTCATCAACTTTCAAGTCTTTGCACAAAAGACGTTCACATCTGATTTCACCATTTTCTAGGGTTTGATGAATTTCTAATTCTGCTTCTAGAATTGCTTCAAATAAGAAACGTTCTCCAGGGAAAACAGTGCGTTCCCAATATTTAGTCTGAGGATTACTAATTCTAGCAATCTGTATCTTGTGAGTAGTATTCACATAGAAACAGAGAATTTTTTGAGCTTGTTTTTTTGGTAGTCTATCTAGTGCTATAGTCACGGTTTTTCATTCCCTCTAAGTTTGTGCTGCCGATTAGCAACCCTACTGAACCTTGATATCTTTGAATGCCAATACAATTATTATAAACTAATAGGGATCGCTTCAGCGCATTTTTAATTGCTTTTGTTGAAGAAAATTAATTAGGCTTAAGTCGTCCACTGTAAACCTAGTATTTTTCCAGTATAATTACTCATATTTTAGTCATCTATACTGATAGAATTACTCAGTTTACTAAATAATGTCGATAAAACTGTATTGGAGAACAAAAAACCTTCCGGATCAGTTAATCTCAAATATCCTTCTAGTGGAAATTTTTGGTTATTTGAGAATAAAGTTGCTATACCTTTCGGATTGATCAATTCTACCCACCCTAACTTTTGATAGGGTTGCAAGTAGATTAATATTTGCTCTACAGTTCGTTGACCAAAACGCTCAGATAATGTTAATAGATTTATCCCCTCTGCCAAGCGGAATCCTAACATTAGTGTTTCTAACAAACACTCCTGATTCGTTTCTAAGTCATTATTAGATTTATCGATACCCTGATGTTTTAATCTACGATCTTGAAGCGATAGCTTGTATTGTCTATCGATAGATTGCACCCATTGATAATATTCTTTGCGCGTAGGTGGTCGGGTAAATCTTTCCCCTTCTACATAACTTGCTGCACCCATACCAAAGCCGTAATAAGGACGATTTTCCCAGTAGACTCGATTATGACCACACTGATAATCTGGCTTGGCGTAATTTGATATCTCATAATGTTCATATCCTGAAATTGATATCAACTGCTGTGCCATTCGATACATTTGTGCAGCTATTTCATCTTTAGGTAAAGGATGATTACCGGGTTGATAATAACGTCCAAAAGCTGTAACAGTTTCTAGCACTAGGTCATAACTAGAGATATGAGTTGGGGAAATAGCAATGCCAGTTTCTAAAGAAGTTTGCCATTGTTCTAGAGTTTGATGTGGTAGTCCCGAAATTAAATCTATGCTGAAATTAACAATTCCTGCTTGATGTAATATTTCTACTGCTTTGTAAATATCCGAGACATTGTGTGTTCTGCCACAAACCTGTAATAACTCATCTTGAAATGCTTGTACTCCCAAACTAACTCGATTTATTCCTAGAGATTGATATCCTTGTACCTGCTCCAAGTCAAAAGTTCCTGGGTCCATTTCTATAGAGATTTCAGCATTGGCCACAATTCTAAATTTTTGCTCTAGGGCATCTAAAATCTGGTGCAATTGACTCACGGACAAAAGGGAGGGTGTACCACCGCCAAAAAAAATAGTTTCTAGGGGTTGATCGAAAGATTTTGTAGTGTTTATTTCCTCACAAATTACCTCCACATATTCTTGAATAGGAGAAAAGTTATCACCTCTTTTACTATCTCCCACTACAGAAATCGGAAAATCACAGTAATAGCACCGCCGTCGGCAGAAAGGTATATGGACATAAGCCGAACTAGGGATATAGTAATTTCCGATTGGCCTTTTCATTACAAAATATATTCTTATATAAAACTATCTTAAACAATTATGAATTTAATTAAGAGTAGTAGTACTGTAAATTATCAAAAACTGATGCTGATGGATAGAAATATTATCTAAGCAAAAAGTAAAAAAAATAACTTTAAAATATAACCGTATAACTGCTTTAAAGGCGTAATATTTTAAATGTTGTCATTAAAATAAAGGTAAAAATAATCACATCTACTTTGTAGTAAGATAGATTTTATACTTTAGTAGGAACTGTGAAGATCAAAGTTCATTATGAATAGCTTCAAAATTTTTATGAGTTGAGGAAGCTGAAAACAAGAAAACTCTCAAGAATGGAACATCTACTGGAAGATATAATAGAAGCAACATTGAGCAGCCCAACTTGATTCGGCAGGGGGTCTCCCGTTATAATCGCGAGATTTAACAGGAGAGAACTTCACAAATTATGGTTATTACTCACTATTACTGAGTAGCTAATGGGAAAATTTCTATATCCATAAAACAAACTAAAAAAATGCTTGACGCAATCATTATCATTTCATTTGTACTAGCTGGAGCAGGGATAGGGTTCTATAGCATAGAACTACTACCTCCGAATGTATTATTAGAAGTTACCAATATTGAAGGTTTACGTTCAGTATTAGCTGCCTTTACCTCCTTGATTGGTTTTGTATTTGGATTGGTATTTCAAACTACATATCGGCGAGTGGAAGCAAAAGTTGCCCAGATGCCAGTTGATTTATTGTTAACTAGAGCAATAGGATTAGTCATTGGACTATTAGTGGCAAACTTAATGCTAGCGCCACTGTTTTTGCTTCCTATTCCGGACGAATTTAGTTTTATTAAGCCTCTTGTAGCGGTTTTAGGCAGTGTCATGTTAGGCTTTACAGGGGTTAACGTTGCTGATACTCATGGTCGTGGTTTTTTACGGCTGATTAATCCTAACAGTCTAGATACAGTATTAGTAGCAGAAGGTACTCTTAAGCCTGCTACTACTAAAATTTTGGATACTAGCTGTATTATTGATGGCAGGATAGAAAATTTATTGGAAACAGGTTTTCTTGAGGGGCAAATTCTTGTACCACAGTTTGTTTTACAGGAACTACAACTGATAGCAGATGCTTCTAACGATCAAAAAAGAGTTAGAGGTAGAAGAGGGTTAGACATCTTAAATAGACTGAAAGCAGTTTACCCTTCTCAGATTCAAATTCATTTTGCAGACTATGAAGATATTTCTACAGTAGATGCTAAATTGATTCATTTTGCTCTGGAAATTAATGGTACTTTGTTAACTAATGACTACAATTTGTCTAAAGTTGCTAGTTTACAAAAGGTTATGGTACTGAACATTAATGACTTGACTCAAGCAGTACGACCAAGTTATTTACCTGGTGATACTATTGAAATTAAAATTCGTAAAGCAGGGAAGGAGCCATCTCAGGGTATTGGATATCTAGATGATGGCACAATGGTAGTTGTGGAATCAGGTAGTGAATATGTTGGAGATGAAGTTAGAGTTATTGTCACCAGTTCCCTGCAAACTTCTGCTGGTAGAATGATTTTTGCCCGGACTCAAGAGTCTGCCATAGCTTGATTTTGGTGATGTTTATAATCACCTGAAAATGTCTCATAAAATATGTTCAAAAAACAGCCCCAATTTTCTGAAATACAGATAGTTGGGGTTCATTAATTCAAAATTTTCATAACAAAACGGATGAAATTATTAGGAGATTTTGCTCTAGTCAGCTTCTAGGTGAAATAATGAGACTTTAGCAAAAAAAACATTCAAAATAGCCTGAAAGCATTGCTATGTAATGCTTTAACATCAAAATACCTGAGATTATATTCGGATGATTAGTTATAAAAACTTCTTCACTACTTACGTAAAGGCACTATATATGGAGTGCTGCTCAGTTATACTAGCGCTAACACACCCTACCAATAACGTTCATGCGTAAGTCATAATGATATTATAGTTCGCGACACGTCAGGTTTTGTAGCCGAGCCGGAGAGGTGACTCTCCGGCTTAGGTTAACGGAACTACGCCATGAAGCGCCATTTGTTACACCATGCTCAGGAGACTTTTCTCTCCCCGTTGTTCAACTCGTTCCTGAACACGTCGCCAAAGCGTTTTGTCTTCGCGATAAACATGCAAGGCTTTTATTGAGTCTTTTGCATCCACCAGATCGCCACTCTGAATCACAGATAACAAGAACGAAATTGCCTCGTCGTTTCGGAGAAACGCGATTGCCATCAATCCCATTTTTCGGAGTTCCCTAATTTCGGTGGAACTCCACCAGGTTTGCAAAATATCAAAAGCTTCTGATAAACGGGATTCTCCAAATGCTAGCGCTGCTGCCTCTGCAATCTCAATACTTTCTCCATTTTTAGCCTGTGGCTGAACAAAAAGGAAGGAACGCACTAAATCAATGGAGGATTCTGTTGGGGATAAATTCAGCAACGCCAGGAAACAGTCTGATAATACAGCTGCACTATCACCAAGCTTGATCCGTAAACGTAGAAGCGGGATACCTGACAAACTTCCCATATAAGCAATAGCTCGTGCAGCTCCAATCCTCGCATCAGGTTCCTGGTCAGCCAATAAATCGGCTAACTCGCTCATAACATCAGAGTAGTTCATTCTAACGAGTCCTAATGCACAAATACTCCGCAGTGGAACAGCGGCATCACCCGATCCGCTTTGCTGCACATACCGAATGCCCTGCAAAAATAAATCTTCTTTGCCATAGCCCAAACGATAGAGTGCATCTGCAAGCTTGACCTTAGCGGTACAACCTGGATCTCGCTCGTTTGGTTTGGTCATTGCCCACTCAAAGGCGGCAACTAAATCTGGAATCAGATCGTGGTGCTCTGCATTTGCAACAATTACTGCAGATTGAGCAATTACAATAGCCTGCTTAGAGGCCAGTAGTTGCCGTAGCAGAAGCATTGAGTCTGATGTAGTAGGATCGACATGGATCTGCTCTAGTTTTGCAAGAAGTGATTCTAATTTACGAGATTTAGGCATAGACAATTCCAGAAAAGATTATTCAGGACTTACGCAAGGACACTAAATCCAGTTAGGGCGAATGGCATTAGCCCCTTATGGGGTTTTTAAGGTAAATTTGCGTAAGTCCTGATTATTAACAGAAACTTTGAAGGATGTTGACCTTTCACAGGTCACTGTATGATCGAACCCTTGATAAGGGTTTAAATACTCTCAAAGGTGTAGTTAAGCGGATTTGATATAATACCAGTTTTCAGGTCGTAAATTCTCTTTTTTGTCAAAAGGACATTTCCTACAAAATCTTTTTATTGCACTTATTATTCGTAACATTCTTTTTTCACGCTTGGTATTAGACATTTGTCCATCTTACAATATACTGTCATCTCCCCCGATTTTTTCCACTCTCCTACTACTGATCGCCTATAACTGGGTTAAATTTTATATTGATTGGCTTGCATGTTCCATAGAGCAGCGTACTCACCACCGTTGCTCAACAGTTCTTCGTGGGTTCCGGTTTCAGCTAAGTAACCCTTTTTCATGACTAAGATACGATCTGCCATTTTCACGGATGCAAGCCGATGAGTTACCAGGATAGTAGTTTTTCCATGGGCTAGCTCGGTAAAACGTTGGTAGATTTCGTACTCACTTCGAGGATCGAGAGCAGCTGTTGGCTCATCAAGGATAAGTATTTGTGCATCCCTACGCACAATTGCCCTAGCCAAGGCTAGTTTTTGCCATTCTCCACCAGAAAGCTCTGTACCACCAAATTGTTTGCCAAGGAGAGTATTCTCCTTTTCAGCAAGCTTTTCAACTAATGTAGCGATCCCTGCTTTTTGAGCTACGCTTTTCAATTCTTCTGGATGTTCAAGGATTTTCAGATCGCCAAGAGCGATGTTCTCACCTAGTGTCAAAGAGTAACGGCAAAAATCTTGGAATACTCCTGCAATTTGACATCGCCATTCCTCCAGATTTAATTCCTTTAAATCGATACCATCAACTAAAATGCTTCCTTGCACCGGATCATACATTCTTGATAACAGCTTGATCAAAGTGGTCTTGCCAGCACCATTTTCCCCTACTATGGCAACAATTTCACCAGGTGAAATTGTTAATGAAATATCACTTAACGCTGGACGACGATCAGGATAGCAAAAGTGTACATTTCTGAAAGTAATTCCTGAGCAAATTGGATTATTCACTGATGCTCCAGGAAAAGACAACGGCATTAGTGGCTCGCTGTCTAAAAACTCAAATAGTTGCTGCATATACAGCATTGTTTCATGTAGATTGAGCAACATTCTAAGAAGTTCCTCAAGATTACCTTGAAGATTAGCTAGCGCCTCTAAAAATAAAAGAATGCTGCCTGGGCTAATTTGTCCTCTGAAAGCTTGTCGCACGACCCAGTAAAATGCAGAACCATTTCCAAGGGTACTCATCAGGGCAAGTCCTGATGCCCAAATAGCCTGCTGTGTACGTAGGCGGCGTATTGATCCGTGCAAGGTTTTAAAAGCTAACAGATACTGTTGTATGAAGAACGATCCTAGTTGAAATAACCTCACTTCCTTTGCATAAGTATCAGTTAACAGTACTGATGTAGAGTACTGCATGCGACGTGATTGGTAGCTTTTGTCAAAAAGAGCTAACCAAATCTGCGTCTCATACTGCATAGAAACAATTACTTGAGGAATTATAGCAATTATTAATATGATGGGAATCCAAGCTCCAAGAGGTATAAGCAGAATAATCATTGTACCCAATGTAATGAGAGATCGACTTCCTTGCGCTAGGGATAGAAGTAATTTAAATGGTTGATAATTCAACTCTTTCTGAAGAATCTGAAGCTCGTCATAGAATCTTGAATCTTCAAAACGACTAAGATCTGGAAAGCTATTTGCCTTCTGCATCAAAAGTATACTCAGATGAGCCGTCAGCTTGTCATTTAAGTTACCTTGAATAGCCTGTATCCAGGGGCTGAGGATAATAGCTAACAATAAAGCTCCAACCCAACCTGTAACTAGAATTCCAATTGGTAAAACTCTTAGACCCTCACTAGTTGTCAGAGAATTAGCAACCTTATCGACAACAAGCTTACTGATTGAAATACTTGCTGCTGGAAGTAACCCTTGCAATATAGTGAGTAGAGTGAGAAAAATAGTTTCTCTAGGTGCTGCATCCCATAGAAGAGATAAAGACCGCAGCACATCTTTGACATAGTTATAGCCGTTTTGAAATAAGATTTTCAATCCCATTATCTATTTTAGGTCTGCAAAATATCTTTCTTTAATTAGAGCGATTTATCTTTATACTACGAGCATTTTTATGAAATGACGTTCAAGCTCCTCTTTCTCACGAAAAGGTTTTCGATCAACTTCTATCCAGGCATGGGCACGAATCGGGTCAATTGCAACACCGACGCACCAGGTTAGGGATCTTTGCTTTACCAAGGCAAATATAGTAGAAGCTAATGAGAATTCTAAGCAAGCAGTTCTTCCCGGAAAGTACAAGCTTGACTTATGTACTGCTGCCCAAATAATCTCTGCTTCGTGTGTAGTTATCTGGTGAAATGATTGTCTTTTGAATATTTTGAGAAGAATACTAATCTTTTCTAGACTTAGAAGTCGCAAAGATAGGTATGCAACAGCAAGAGCTATTAATCCTATCAAGCGCTCTCCTAGGCTCAGAGATAGATTGATGGGTTTCAGTGACATGTCATGATCCATATATTTTTCCTCTAATTACTTTTATACTATGCAAGGTCCTAGATCTATTGGGATTTGATTCTCATCCCTTTACCAGAAGAATTAATAGACTTATAATAATTTGATTAAGCCAAGCTCGGCTAGTGAAATTAGAAGATTTTTCATGTCCTGCCTTAAAATTTCAGGCGGATAATCATAGAGATTAGCTATTAGTGCAACAGCTTCTTCCACTGGCTTAAATTCTGACAAAAGCTTCCAAAAACTGGCTGCACTGTCGTTCAGTGTATAGTAAACATTTGTTCGGCTGTCTAACAGAATAGCACTTTCTTGAAAAAATCTTGTTGAAACATACGGTGGGATCTGAACTAGCTCCATGATGACCATCTCTAACTCGTTTACAATTATATATACTTTTGGTTAAACTGAAACTAAATACGTTGTGGAAGGGAATAATTAGACCAAATTCCAAAATCTCTTATTAGACTCAGTTAAACGACGCAACCAAATCTCTGTTGCTAGAGTATGACTAAAAAGTGCTAGCTCAGTCCCCAGACCCATCACAAAATTCTGCATCGCTATCCTCACTTTTTCAACATCAATTAATTTCATATCTACTAGTTTGGAATCCTTGAAAAATACATTAATATTTTCATGATTTATTCTAAGTCCAATAAACTCATCAGCAACATATTCTCCTTTAGTATTCCTTGTATAAATACTTGGAGGTAATACACCCTCAAAAGCAGCAGTCATTAGTGGCTTGTATACAAAGGGATTTGTTCGCTCTTCAGGTCTTGCAGAGAGACACGCTTCAACTACTGTTTGGTCAAAATAGGGGAATTCTAAATTTACGTCATATAGGTCGGCTATTTGCTGAATTGAACGAGCCGAAATAGCATTCAGTTGTATTAGTGCAATTGATATGTGTTCTCCCATTGACTGTGAGAAAGGAGTAGCAGTTGTTGCCCAGTTGTGTAACTCACTCAGGACTTGTTGCGCTAGTTCTTCTGAATGCCAACTGGCAAGTGTAGGCAAGATATCCCATGTCATACCTGTAGATTTTGATTGCTGTTGTAGTGTTAAGTCATTTACTCCAAACTGCTTGATTTTCTGCAACCAGTCAGGATAGGAAATCAAGCTTTGTTTTGCAGTAAGTATTAATAGCGACAATAATGGAAGATGTCTAACTCGAGACCAACCTGAAAGATGGTGAAAGAGTTTTGAAAACTTTGCTTGTTTCAGCAGATCAATGAGATAACTATAAGATGTAGCGAGTAATACACCATCACCTCCTTCGCCACTCAGATGCACTGCAGAACCAATTGATTTGATTAATTGCATTACAGAGTTGAACGCACCCATGTTGTAGGCATGGGCTGGGTTTGGAAAATCCGTAAGTGGAACCAATTCTAAGTAGCTGTATTCAGAAGGTATGTCCTTTTCCTCAAGAAACAGTGCATTAATGTTAGAATAAAGACTAGCTGCATATTCAGCACATCTAACGTCTGAGGATTGAACAGCACTAAATGTTTTCTCGGTTATAGTAGCAAGTTTTCCGTTTGTCTGTTCCAGTTTTCTGGCAGCAATCATTGCTAATGTTGTTGAGTCAAATCCACCACTCAAATCGCTACTAATTTTGCTATATAGTTCAATTCTGCCTTCAACTGCTTCTAATAGCTGTGTTCGCAACAATTCTGCTGCTTGAGAAAACGGCCTATACTCGGAGGGTGCATTCCAGTAACGTTCACAACTTAGCCTGGCTGGTGAAATGTGTAGATAATGACCTGGTGGAATGAGATGAATATCTTTAAAAGGAGAACGGCTTTGTACTAAACTTAAAGTAGATATACCTGCTAGAAATGTTGCTAGCCAAATATGGTCAACTTCTGCATTGATTAACTGCTGTAGTGCAACTGCTATGGAGGAGTAGATAATTGAAGAGTTCCAGATAGTGTAGAAGACCAACCGAGATCCCATTGCATCAACGAAAACATAGGTATCGTCTTCTACGTGAACAATCACGTTATAGTTTCCGGGTAGCCTCATTAACAAGCTATAGTCGCCACAAGATTTAGCAACCTGCAAGCGTTTGAGTATAACCTCGCGAGGTGCAAGACAAGCTCCAACAATCATTATCTGAATCGGTCCTTCAGCAAGACTGATGAATTGCTGTTTTTGCCAGTTTCCACACAGCCAGAAGGAA
>NZ_CEZPJD010000180.1:0-11642 GCF_983059655.1 Okeania sp. | reverse complement strand
CTTATGTAGAAATTCTCGAACAAAAGGAGCAAGCAAGACAAAATGCCGAACAACACAGACAAATAGCTCAACAAGAAAGACAAAATGCCGAACAACAGAGACAAATAGCTCAACAAGAAAGACAAAATGCCGAACTAGAGGCAAATGCACGTCAACAAGCTGAACAGGAACGGAACTTAATTGCTCAACAGCAACAAGAAGCTATTCCTCGGTTATTGAGCATGGGTTTAACTACCAAACAAGTTGCAGATGCTCTTTCTTTACCTTTAACTGTAGTAGAAAAATTCAGAGATTTGGAGATTTAGTTAATCAAGACTTACGAAAATTGAATTAAACCACCATCTGTAGGGGCAAATGGTATTTGCTAACGTATATGTTCAAACTGTGGGCATCAACAGAAAATGCCGTTACACTTGAGAACTTATGTTAGCGCAGCTTTGCGGATCGCAAATGTAGTGAATGCGGTTTTGAAGCTGACAGAGATTTTAATGCTGCTGTCAACTTGAAAAACTATGGGTATCAGTAGCTTGAGTTCCAAGCGAATTTAAGCCTGTGGAGAAGATAAGTTACAGACTGCGGTCAGTGGTCTTCAGTGTTTGCGCAGCATTGCGTCAGCAAAACAGGAAGCTAGCTCCAAAGCTCATGCAATCATGTATGGGTAAGTTTGGGTAAGTTTAGTAGAACGGATAGAAGTCTAGACTAAGTATGTCGGTGGGAAATTTTATAACTATGTAACTAAAAAATGTCACGCAGCTATTTTGGTTGATCCTCAAAAACTAACTAATTCCATCAATCAATTAGTTGGTGAAAGTCAAGTAAAATTGCGTAGTTTGACATTTGTTCTTGACTCTGATTTGGAAAAACCTGCTCAATCTCTTTGTAAGCATTCAGCTATCAGCAAAAAGACTCTCTCATACTAGGAAAGCGTTTAAATTACAGCAGTTTTGGAGTTGATGAGGTACAAAATTTTAGGACTTTAGGGAGTAGGGAGTAGGGAAAAAAAGATTAACTTTACAACTGTACCTCACTATCCTAAAAAGTGCTGTAATAAATGACTTTAAGGGCAAGGGAGTCAACTTTTTTAGTAAGACAATTAATAAAGCTTTTATAGCAAACTAAAAGCAATAGCTGAATGCGAGCGCATCCCGCAGGGAAGTGCTGATGGCTGAATGCTTGCATCTCTTTTAGAAGAGTTAATCAAATATTTTGATTAAGGTTTGACACTTATAATATTTTGTTAAGTTAATCTTAAGTAAGAGATTATTTAGTTAAAGGGTATGTTAAATAGCTAAAATATATTTAACCTTTCCCATAAGTCCTGTAATGTAAAGTTAAACTAAAAAGTAGATATTTATTGTTAAAAATGTCAAATTCTCATAATCTTACCGAACTACAATCTTCAAAAGTCACTTATTTATTTATTGATGGAAGTTACCTAAGAAAAAGTTATATAGACTCCACTTCTAAATGGTTTGGCAATGAAGTCATAAATGACAATATTAATATTGATTTTAATGCCATCAAAAATTTTTTTGATGCTCGAAAAGTTTTCTATTATGACTATATAGACAGGATTCAAGGTAAGTATGAGGATCAAAGAGATTTTGAAAAGCGTGTATCTCAACAAAAAGATTATTTTAATCAAATTCGTTCTCTAGAAGAATATCACGTTAAACTAGGAAATTTGACAAAAAAAAGTCAAAAAGAAGTTCATATTCTCCTCACAATAGATATGATGAATCATGCTATTCGCAACAATATGACAAAAGCAGTTTTATTATCTGGAGATAAGGATTTTAAACCACTTATTGAAAGTTTAGTAAATATGGGAATGCTTGTATATCTATCTTCGGAAACTCGTTCAACTTCATCAGACCTAAAATCTGTGGCTGATTCTTACATCCCACTTTCATTTTTTGATTACTATAAATGGTCATCTCCAGAACTGAAAAATAAGTATCCAATGCCTAAAATCGAAACATATAAAACTCCACTTTTAGGTCGAGGTATAGAAAAATTTACGGCACTATCAGATATGAAAATTGGTAAGAAATTTGGAAGTATGGTCAAAGTTCCTGAACCTCAAAATGCTGACTTGCTCGACCGCGGAAAAGTTAAAGATTACGAAGTTAAGTTATTTCACAAAGATCGTGAGTTTATTCTCTTCTTTAGAAAGATAGAAGATGGTTCTACTTTTCAGATGACTTTGAATAATCAGGATAGATTAGAACTTTACTATGCTCTGGAATCTGGAAAAAAAATTAAGTGGGATTAATTCAGCTATCAGGTATAAGCTAATATCAAAGCGAGAATATTTTTCGCTCTTTCCCCTTTTTTCCTACCCTTTAATTTAATAATTCTAAATTCTAACTTCTAAATTCTACTTGCCTTTTTTGCTTCTTCTAACCAACTATCAAACAACTCTTGATTATTTTCAACCCACTCTTTGGCATGGCGACGGATATCCTCTGGAGAATCTTCACCATCTTTAATATATAGACTTTCAACATTCATATCCTCCGCCGGAATTTGAACCAGTTCAAACCAACGTTTGACAACTGGGTTAGCTGTTAAAAATTCTTTGTTGGCAAAAATTCGCAGGCGATCGACAGCAAACCCAAGATTTTTACCTTCTATAGTGGTGTCTTTTACTGTTATATTTTGCTGAGATTCTGGAAGAGAGGTAAAGGGGACTTCCAACCAAATTATATCTTTATCTGGTTTTAAGACTGTAGATATCCAGTGAGGATTATAAGCATAGTAGAGAACGCTTTTCCCTTGCTGGTAGCGACTGATAACATCTGCAAGTAAAATAATGTATTGTCCTCTATTGTGTTCAACTGTATCTTCTAGTCCATAAGCTTTGATCTGATGATCGATTATTCGTTCACAAAACCAACCAGGATTACAACCAATTAAATTAGCTTTACCATTACCATCTGAATCAAATAGTTGAGCAATTTTCGGGTCTTTAAGTTGTCCAAGATTAGTAATGTTATATTTATCGGCAGTTTTTTTATCGATTTGATAACCTTGTATCACATCAGGAGTTAGAACTCCTACTCCCTCTAACTTTTTTTCACCCCCAGCATTATTAAAATATCCTTGGTGTGCTTTTTCAGCACCGATAACACTATAATCTAGGTCACCATTAGCAACAGACAAATAAATAGCAGGGTAGTCAATTTCTTTCGGTTTTTCAATCTGATAACCAAGTTTTTCAAGACCAATATTTACAATCTCGGTTTGGAAATGTTCCTCAATCCAATTACTATGGGCAGCACGAACTCTAGTTTTTTTAACAGATAAATTTGATTGACAGGCAATTAAACCTATCAACAAAGTTGTCAAAGTTATTTCTAAAGCAAGTTGCCTCAATTTTTGTTTCATGAAACAGTTCTAATAAACATTACAATGAAAGATTATTTAGCTTGACTATAACTCTTCAGATACTTGATTTTCTAAAAAATTTAGATAATCTTAAATATTAGATATTTTGATAGGTAAAAATTCTGTACTAAATTACAATATGTCAGGACGTTAATCGGCTAAATAAAAATTATTTGTTGGTAACTACTGTTTCACAGAAATTAAAAGTCAAAATTCAAAAGTTAAAAGTAAGATTTTATAGATTCAAAACTTTGACGCTATAGTAATTTTAGGGAATTATTTCACATCTAAATTTCAAACGTTTTGTGACATCTTTAAAGTGAATTGGTATGAGTTTAGAGGCAGGAGGCAAGAGGTATTTACAGCCAATATTGTTCTCAATGGTATAATGTTGTAGGTAAACCTTAAAATAGTTAACCATTGGTGCGATGAAATTAATATTTTTCCAATCTTATATTTACTTAGTATTGTCTCTATTGTCAGGACTATGAGTGCAAAAATTCTGTGGATATTTGTTAATATTATTTTAGCTTTATTACCTATAGTAACTAATTTTCTCTTGATTAAGATAATGAAAATTGAGCGGGAGTGGTATGAAACTCTAAAAGATGGCGAGTTATTTATTTTTTCTACTACAATCTCCGCTTCTGCTATTGGGGTTACTTTTTTTCAAGGTAGTTTAGATAATTCTTTAGGAAATTTAGTATTTTGTATTCTTCTTTTAACGATCATATTTTCCACCCTTTTGTTTGGTTTCGCTAGTGTCCTAAAATTTAAGCAAGAAAAAATGCCAGATGAAAAATTATATGCTATTGCTTCAATTGGTTGTGCAATAGCAGCAATTTTTTGTAGTTAATATATAGCTTTTATATCAGGTACCATAAAATGAGCAATTCAACAATTGAAGGATTGACAAAACAAGAAAAAACTCTATTTTGGGATTTAATTAATAAAATATTAGCTCAAAAATTATTACCGAGAAATATTTGGTCTAAAGCCTCCCCTCTTAAGGGGATAAAAAGCGGTCTCCGGATGGCGAGGAAACCTCGCCATATCCAATCAACCAAGAGAAAAGAGAATATTCCTTATTTCAAGCCTCCTTATTGCAGAGGTACTGATAACTGATAACTGATAACTGAAATGACCAGAAGCATCATCTACTTCTACGGAAAAACAATTCCAATTAATTTTTAAGGTAGATGAGAATGGTTCAATAGATGTAGACTCTATCCAGTTGAAATTGGTGCAAATTAAGCGTCCTTCTCCATTTATACCTATTGCTTTGTATGTAATTTCTTTAGCATCACTTACTTTAGGGTTTGTAGCTATCCCTGGAATAATAATCTGGATCGTAACAAATCCTGGTAAATTTAGAATATTTGCTTTAACAGGATGGGTACTAATATGTTTTCTTGGGGTGGGAGCTTTTCTTGGTAAGTTGAATTGGGGCAGTGTTATAAATATATCTACTGCTTATTTGATCGCCTTATTATTGGTAACTTTATTAGGGAAACTTTTGTCTTTATGAGCCAGAGGGAAGAAAAAATGAAAGTGTTGTAGATATGGCAAACCCCCCTTAAAAAAAGAGAGGCTTTAAAAATTTGAATATTAGAAAACTAATTATTTGAAGAAGAAGTCAGGAGTTCAAACCTGCCACTAATTGGAAACCAACTAGTCTAATAATTTGTAATTGATATTAAACCAATTTATTCATCTCAGCTCATACAGAATTTTCCTGTTAAATTCTCACTTCTGACTTCTAACTCCTGACTTCTTCCTAATGATGATGATGATGGTGGTCATGGTCGTGATGGTGATGATGACCGTGGGAATGTCCATGCTCCCCACCGTGACTATGACTATGAGTTTTCTTCGCTTGTGCCACTGCTAAAGAAGGATTAACAGCTAAAGCATTTTCACTTAACAACTCCTCAATATAAAGGTTAGCCCAATCAGCAGCCATCTTCAAAAATTCTGGGCGATCGTTTACACAAGGCATTTGACGATAAGTTACTTCTGGATATTTGCGACGTATTGCTTCAATAATATGCTCAACATCTAATAATGTTTCGTGATTTTCTGTGGCAAAACCAATAGGCATAAATATAATAGCTGTTGCACCTAATTCTATGAGGTTTTTAGCAGCAGTTTTCGCATCTGGTTGAGTCCAATCAATTAGTGGAGTATCATGGTTTAACCAACCTACAGAAATTAAAGGAAAACGATTAATTAAACGTTCCCGCACTAACTCATAAAGTGCCTGACTTTCGTCAATTCCAGAAGTAAAACCTTTAGCTTCGTGAGGGCAACCATGATTAGTTAAAACAATGCCAATTTGAGATGGTAAATGAGCAACTGCTAAGTCATTAGCAATTTCTTCTTCTACCATTTTTGCCATTAAATCAATATAATCATGTTCGTTATAAAAGGAAGGAATATAACGTTGACCTTTAATCCAATGTTCGGTATTATCTGCTAATTTTACTAAGGCTTTATTAACTTGTTCGACAGCAATTCCACTGGTAAAAATAGAATCAACTACTAGCAAAGGATAAATCAATAATTTATCAAATCCTTCAGCTTTAATTTGTGTTAATACTTGTTCTGGTAAATGGGGAGCGCAGAAGTTAAAAGCTTTGAAAACTTTGATGCGATCGCCCCATTTTGTTTGGAGATTTTTTTCAATTCCTGCTCTTTGACTTTCAAAAATAGCATTATGAGGAGAGATAAAATTACCATGTTGATGACTCCATTCATGCAAGTCAAAAATAGCTAATAATTTGGCAATGGGAGGGTATATCCAGGTAGGAACAGGAGCAAATTTAGCAGTAAGTAAATTTAAAGCTTGTTCATTATAATTAGCAAAATCTTCATAACTTTCTACTTCACCATATCCCATTAATAATACTGCTACTCTGTCTTTTTTTTCGGATGGAGTAACTGTAGATTGTTGAATTTTTTCTGGAGTAGTAACCACGTTTTTTCCCTTGATTTTAGAAATATTAATTAACTTGATACAAGATAAAACAGAAACAATTTATTGGTTTATACTTTGTCAAAAAACAAGTATAAAAATCCTTTTTTTGAGCATAGGTTTGATTGACATAAGATTGAAAAAAACAAATATTTTTCTCAAACCTGCCACTACAACTATTAGTTTCTGTACAACAGTACATAGTGAGTAATTAGACTCTGATGTTAGTTTAACACTCCCCTCCGGGGGGATGGGTACTATAATAATTTAGATTATATAAAATATTGAAGGTTTGCTTGGGACATTTAATGAAGTCAGAAGTCAAAAGTCAGAAGTTAACCAACCTCTAACCCAGACTGTGGAGGGGAAGTAGGGGATTTGAGTTTCGCTCCAAAAAATATTTCGCCTTAAAAGGCGGCGTTTTAGACCAAATTATTTTGATCAAAAGCTGAAGACTCAGACAAGGCCAGATTTTTCCATCCTTCAGTTCTATCCCAGATAACTAAAGCCTTCTTCCTTCTGAATTTTGACTTATAACTTATAACTTTCTTCCTTCTAACTTCTAACTTTTGACTTTTGACTTATAACTTTCTTCCTTCTTCCTTTCTTCAAGATGACTACAGTAATTTGCCCTGGAATACACAACTCAAAGCTAACTGAGCAATTCTTGGAGGGATTATTTGTCCATTGGCAAAGTCTCTCTCAATCTGGAGAGTTGTTAATTTGTCCCACTCAAGATTATTCTCCCTATTCCGCTATTGACATTTTGGACTTTTTATCTATAAAAAAACAATTAACCAAAAATGTGCCATTAATATTTATTGCCTTTAGTGCTGGAGTAGTAGGAGCAGTGGGAGCAGCTTGGGGTTGGCAACTGCAGGGTGGAACAGTCAAAGCTTTTATTGCTATTGATGGGTGGGGAATGCCTGTAGAGGGAAACTTTCCTATATATAAGGTGAGTCATGATTATTTTACACATTGGAGTTGGGGACTTTTGGGGACTGTGGATGAAAGTTTTTATGCCCATCCATCTGTAGAACATTTAGAAATCTGGCGATCGCCCCAAACTACTAGAGGTTGGTGGTTGCATCAAAACAGTATTGAAGTAAAAACAGCTTCACCAGTAACAGCAGCAGAATTTATCAGAATAATATTAGAAAACTATGGAGAATTAAGCACTTTTTCAAATAATGAAGTATATTGAATAATTAATAATTAATAGTTAATAATTAACAAATACATCTTCTTTTCAAAGAGATGAAAATATCTAAATATTTTAGTCAGGTTTATTAATTAGACAGAGTTTGATATAATCTCTAACTTAAGATAAAAAAATTAATCAGGAAGCAGGAGCTAGTTAAAGTGAAAACAGCAGAAAAAACATCTTATATAAATATCAATGGCGTTGAGCATTACTATGAGTGGATAAAGACATCAAATTCCACAGAAAAATCGAAACCAGTAATGGTATTTCTCCACGGATGGGGTGGTTCTGGTAGATATTGGGAAAGCACAGCTAAAGAACTTTCCGATCGATTTGATTGTTTAATTTACGACTTAAAAGGATTTGGTCGTAGCTCTTTACCTACACCAGACCCCGCAGCAGAAAAAGGTGTTTCCAAAAGCTCAAAATATCTTACCGATAATTATGATTTAGTTGGTTACGCAGAAGATTTAAAAGTTTTATTAGAGGCTTTAAATTTAGACAAAGTTTACCTAACAGCTCATTCAACTGGATCGTCTATTTCAGTTTTATTTGTAAATATGTATCCAGAGAGAGTAGAAAAAGCAATTTTAACTTGTAGTGGTATTTTTGAATATGATGAAAAAAGTTTTTCTGCATTCCATAAAGCAAGTCGTTATGTAGTTATGTTTCGGCCTAAATGGTTAGCAAAAATTCCCTTGATGGGTCGTATGGTTATGAAAAGATTTTTATACAGGTCTATTCCTGATAATTTGTGTAATGAATTTTTAGAAGATTTTCTGATGGCTGACTTTGATGCTGCTTATGGCACAGTCTTAACTTCTGTGAGTAAAGAAGCATCAGAATGGTTGCCAGAACAATTTAAAAACTCAACAGTACCAATTTTATTAATCTCTGGTGAATATGACCAAATTATTCCCGCAGAAATGGGTAGGCAAGCAGCAGAATTAAATGAAAAAATAGAGTTTTTTATGATGAAAAATACTGCTCATTTTCCTATGTTAGAAGACCGGGAAAATTATTTACAAAGAGTGGCGATTTTTTTGGCTTAGGTGAAGCAAAATTAAAAAATATAATTATAATTAGGTAAGCACCCTCAACAAGGGGATTTGCAATGCATGACTATCTTGAGTGCGTCTTAAATTCTGAAGGGGCTGTGTGCGGAATTACTTCCGCAATTTATACGCCCCGTAGGAAACCTTAGAATTACGCACTCGCTTTTTACTTGCATTTTTATGCTACGTTTTGTCGTAAGGAATGTAGGTTACTATGAAAAGTGGCGTGCAAGTGAAAAAAATGAATGAATATTTTACTTGTTGAACTCGATCCTAAAGATGTTTTAACTGATGAAATTTTATTTATAAATAAACAGAAAGAGCAGTTTATTTACGAACATCTTCGCCATTACTGCTCGAAGTTTTACCCTCTGCCAACTATTAGTGTTAGAGTATATAAAAATTCAGTAATAGTTACTCATGGTCATCTATATCTTGCTATTGCTAAAGAGTTAGGACATCAACGGATTCGTGCTATTATCGATATAAACTCGCCCTATTGTTTTATTCAAAAACTTCTCAATCGTCCTTCTGTAATCAAACTAGATTGGAATATTGTCAGACAAGAAGATAATGAACTTGTTTCCTATTGTTGGTTAGTGTTTTTCTTCAAAAGATCTCTTAATCAAAAGGAAAAGAAAGTTTTTGAGGAACAAGTAGTTAGATTTTTCGAACAAATTCCATTACCAGAATTTGTTGATGAATCGAATGACAAAATCCAAGTTTTGAGCTACCCAAATTTCGGATATTGTGCTGAAATAAAAGCATATCTGCCATGGGAAGATGAAAGATGGTATTCAACTTCAAGAGCAGTTTTACTAAACTTTCATTTCAACTGTGTTCCAATAGTTTCATTTCAAGGACGAAAGTGGCAAATATGATATATTTGGTTAGATATTTGCTTTTCTGAAAAATATAGGACTTAGAGCAAAATTCTATATATAAAATATTAGTAAATCAAAACTATAAATAAATGGCGAAATTCCTAAATTAAGGGCTTTAACTACACAATTCACTACCACAGACAGACTTCAGAAGTTCAACTACTAAAAAAATAACTTTATCTCAAGCATTTTTTTCTCGGCAGGTTAACTACAAACTCCCATAACAAAATTCCTTAATTTTAAATGTAGAAATTTCTATAAAAACTGATGGTGGATACTGACATTGCCATACTGCTTTAAATTCTGGCATTATTAAAAATGTAAGTAAGTTTTAAGTTTAAGGATAATTAAATGAGTTTTTCCATTCAATCTCTATATACTTGGTATCGTAATACTATCCGTAATCCTAAATATCGTTGGTGGATTATTGCTGGAACGTTGGCTTATGTATTGAGTCCTTTTGACATCTCTCCAGATTTTATCCCCATTGTCGGACAAATTGATGATGTTGCTATTGTAACTCTCTTGGTGGCAGAAGTTTCTCAGATGGCAGTTGAATTTATGAAGTTACGTCGCGGTAAAAAAGATGTAGCAGTTGCACCTGATATTCATGATCAAGACTCAACTACTACTGATACCACAGTTGATGTAGATTCTGTTTCTGTCAAGTAAATTAGGGCGTTGCCGAATTGAAGTATGAATGCGCAATTGTTTGGTTGGTCAAGCCCCCCTAAATCCCCCATTTTTGGGGACTTTTAGAGTTTTATTCCCCCCAAAGTTGGCTTGCTCGGGGGGCAAAATCATACCCAGAATCAGAAACGTCTAAATTAGATTTAGGCAAAATTAGCTTTCTATTATTTTGTCTCGACTGTATTAGGATAATCAGTTATAAAAAAACTTCTCCCTTTGAACTTTTCTTTCCCTTCTGCCTTCTGCCCTCTGCCTTCCCTGGACTTGGGTTTATTTTTTTGCAGGAAAATGGTATAAATTCAAAAGTCCAGCTACGAGTGGGAAATAATGAAATTTAGGGAACTTGTAAATCAGCTTGGTTGTGAGGCGATCGCTAGTAGTCTAGAAAAAACTAATGGTGTGGCCCCAGATATTACAGGTGTGGCCCCAGTGGATGAAGCATTAGCAGGTACTCTTAGTTACATAGAAGGACCAAAATTTGCCAGTTATTTAAGCACAACAAATGCTAGTGCTTTGATTTTGCCCATGGACGAGACTCTGCAAACCCAGGCAAGCGAACGTGGTATTGAGTGGGTAGCTGGAAAAGAGCCGAGATTATTATTTGCCAAGGCGATCGCTCTTTTTTATCAACCTTTTCAACCTATTCGAGAAATTCATGGCACTGCTGTTATTCACTCCACAGCGGAAATAGGAAAAAATGTTTATCTTGGCCCTCATGTTGTGGTTGATGCGGGGGTAAAAATTGGGGACAATGTTTGTATTTATCCAAATGTGGTAATTTATCCAGATGTGGAAATAGGAGATAATTCTGTTTTACACGCCAATTGTTCGATTCATGAACGTAGTCAAATTGGCAATGATTGTGTGATTCATAGTGGGGCAGTTATTGGTGGAGAAGGTTTTGGTTTTGTGCCCACTCAAGATGGTTGGTATAAAATGGAACAGTCTGGTAGAGTAGTTTTGGAGGATAGGGTTGAAGTTGGTGGCAATAGTACTATAGATCGCCCCGCAGTGGGAGAAACTAGAATTGGCAAAAATACGAAGTTGGATAATTTGGTACAGGTTGGCCATGGTTGTCAGATTGGGAAAAACTGTGCTTTGGCCGCTCAGGTTGGTTTAGCTGGTGGGGTGAAACTGGGCGATAATGTAATTTTGGCTGGTCAAGTGGGTATTGCTAATCAGGCAAAAATTGGAAATGGAGCGATCGCTACTGCTCAAGCAGGTGTTCATAATGATGTTGCTGCTGGAGAAATTGTTTCTAGTAGTCCTGCTGTTCCTTATAAGATTTATTTAAAAGCGTCTGCTATTTATAAACGTTTGCCTGAAATTTATCAATATGTGAAACAGATTAAGCGAATGTTTAATATTAGTTCTTATTGACATACTCCCAACGCTCCCCTACGGGAGAGCGCGGGATTCTTCAGTCTGGGATACCCTGACCGCAG
>NZ_CEZPJD010000179.1:10261-11644 GCF_983059655.1 Okeania sp. | reverse complement strand
GCACAAAAAGGGATATACTTACCTTGATTATCCAATTTATCAAAACTATCTAGCAATTCCTTGATTTCTGATTCTTCAAGATTTTCTACAACTTCTAATATACCATCAATTGCTGCTTTACGCATTGCATTCAACTTATCAATATCTAATCCTAATTTATCAATTGTTGTCAGAGCAATTTCTTTTTCTTTTTTATCTAAAACATTAGTGGGTAAAATTTCTCCAGAACCAGTATAGCGAAAAAAATCACTACAGTTTGGTTCTAAAGGAGAAACCATCAATTTTTCATCATACCAATCTGCTTTTTTGACACCACAATGGGGAGGTTCTTTTTTTTCTCTTTCACGTTGGCATGATGCTAATAAATTATTATAATTTAGCTGCTCTTCTGGAAAAATGCTACGGGGTTTGAGGTGTTCTATATGACTATTTTCTTTATCAATTTCCATGCCACAGTAACAACAAATATAACCCTGTTCCTCAAGCAAACTTTGATGAATATTAGTTTTTTCTTTGCTCCTTAAATCATTATAAGTAGGTTGCCAATTTTCATTAGCAGACGCTTTAAATTTTGCTAAATCTTCAGGTTCATCACTCTTTTTTATATACTTCACTTATTCAAAATCTCCCGCCGACGCATCAATATATCTGCTCTGACAAATTCTGGTTCATCAGTACCTATTTCTTCTTCAATTTCTAGCCGTAGTTGTCTAGCTGACTCAAGATTTCCACTATCTATTAATCGAAATAATTCCATCAATTTTTCCTTGATTTCTTGTGGACGTTCAGGAACTTTCATTAAATCTTCTAAAATACGATTACTATCTCTACCAAAGGAACTAGAAGGATGTTTAAGAACAACATTATCATCTATTTTTTCTAAAATATAAACGCTATTCGGTTTGATTTGACTGACAACTTGTGGAGAATGGGTAGTAATAATAAATTGACAATTAGGAAATGTTTCTGTTAGTTTAGGAATTACTTGACGCTGCCAAGCAGGATGTAAATGTTGTTCAATTTCATCTATTAATACCACACTACTTGCTGTTAAGGGATCGCCTAAACTTGGATTAGCTATTGCTAAACGTCTGGCTAAGTCACCTACTAATGCTAATAAGCTTTTTTCTCCATCAGATAGTTGTTGAATATCAAGTTCTTGGTCTTGTTTTTTGATTGTCATTCTTGGGTAAGGTTTACGGCGGACTCTAATATCATAAAAGTTATTTCCTAATATAGAATAGATAGCTTCCCTGACTGCTTGAAGTTGGCGATCGCGATATTTTGGATTATCTCGAAGTTCTTCATTTTCGGTTTCTTCTATTACTCTAAACCATTTAAAAAAGCTATCAAAATTAATTTGTATTCCATCAAGTGCTTGTT
>NZ_CEZPJD010000179.1:2533-10161 GCF_983059655.1 Okeania sp. | reverse complement strand
TAAATTAGAAGTTTTAATATAGCCATCATATAAAATCCAGATAATTGTATATCCAAATTCATTACGACTGGAACGGAGTGGAAGGAAGCAATCTCCTAAAACCTTTAGATTGTTTCCTATCGTCGCAATGACGAATCGCACACCAGATTCTATATCAGAAATAATTCGTAAAAAAAAATTGTAGGGATTAGGTCTCCAAACCCAAATGAGATGTGGAAACCAAACTCCTACAAGCAAATACTATAACATAAGTCCAGTAGGCCGTATTAATGAAATGTAATGTACCGCCTATCCTTAATATTTCGCTCAGTTACGCTCCGCTAACACACCCTACTGGACTACTGGACTGAGTAGTTCCTTATAAGGGATAGCTTTCAAAGGGGGTAGGGGGGATATTACCCTCTAATAACAAAGTCATCAACTTCAAGCAATGCTCCATTACTCAAAGTCGCAAACTGAGCGCCATCACCAAAACCATTAGCACTACCATTAGTATTGTAGAATAATGCACCATTATTACTGTTGTAAACAATAACAGCATCAGAAGTTGCAGCAGCATTATTACTGGTAACAGTAGCAAAATCTGTTGCGATATCGTTAATAGCAGTAAATGTAGTTCGATCCAAGAGAATTTGATCTTGACCAACAACAAAATCAGTAATTTCATCTACACCAATATCATCAGCATCAAATTCCTGACTTGTAGCAAAGATAAAACGGTCAATACTAGCACCACCAGTCATAGTGTCATTTCCACTTCCACCATTTAGACGATCGCGACCTTGACCACCATTCATCTCATCATTGCCATCTCCACCAAAGAGGAAGTCATTACCAAGACGACCTTCTAAAACATCATCGTCATCTTGGCCATAAAGGAAGTCATCGCCACGACTGCCAATAATTAAGTCGTCACCACCACTACCAATGAGAGTATCATTTCCTGTTAAACCAGTAATGGTATCATCTCCAAAGTTGCCGTTGAGACGTTCATCTTCTGGAGTACCAAGAATTTCTTGGTCAACTGCATCGACAATAGTGACTTGAGCAACTTGGTTGTCTACATCGACTACATAGTCTTCTATTTCTATCAACTCAATGGTTGTGGTTTCTTCTCCTTCCGACTCCTCATCAGGAATAGTTGTCCAGGTAACTGTTGCCGTAGTTGCCCCTTCCTCAATGGTAATAGCAGAGCGCGCGAGTTCATCCCCTACTGCATCGAGTTCTTCTAGGTTAGAAGCATTGGTTAACTCAGGAGGAAACTCAATATCGCCAAAAGCATCATCAGAATCTGTTTCTGACCAAATTACCCGCAAACCTCCTTCTGGAGCAGCTGCACTTAAATTGAAAGTTAGGGTGTATTGACCTGCGTTTTCACTAACAGTTTCAGGTTCAACATCAATACCTACTATTATTGGTTCAATAGTTTCAGTGGGGTTAACTACAAATTCACTGACTACCACTGGTTCCCGGTTGATGATATCTTCTGGGTTTGCTAATAATTCATCTTCTGAGTATGGTTCCACACCATAAGTGACAACGCGCAACTGTTGAGTTTCTGGGTCAATTTCAAATTCTGTCCAACCAAAGGTATGAGTGGCAACGTAGTCACCTTGAACTAGAGTGGCATCAATTTGACCGTCTGCTATTTCTAAATTATCGTTCAGACCAATGGGGTCATAACCAAAGGTTGCCAACCCCTCATTTAACAATGACTTGATAAAATCATCTTTGTCATTAATTTCACTACCACTATCGCCGATGACTGGCAAACTCTCATAAAAAGCTACTTCTTCAGGAGTCAAAAGATTGAATGCGGCAGATGACTCAACGGTACTTGGACCGAATGTAGGTTCAAAAGCAACGGCACCTGTAGTAATTTCAAAAGCATTAGTAGCTATTTGTTCCCCACCAAATTCTTCTTGATAAGTCAGGTTATTAACTACAGTGCCACGAATATCTCCCGCCACAAATACCACATTATCAATATCGTTATCGTCGATAAATTTGAGAATTTCTGTGCGTTCGGCAGCATAACCTTCAAAGCGATCGCTTGCATCAGAGGGCCCAAAATTTTGAATGGGTTCGGGAACCATGACAAATTTCCAGGTAATGCCGTCATTTTCTGCCTGGAGTAAGTCGTTTTTCAGGTCTTCTAGTTGGGGTTCTCCTAATATTGTGCGGTCAGGGTTAAAGGAAGCTTCCAGAAATTCTGCAATTCCTTCTGGTGTTACTTCGGCAGGGCCTAATTCTTGGTCTCGGAAGGAACGAACATCTAAAACAAAGGTAGCTGCATCGCTGCCGAAGGTATTATAACGATACAGTTTCTGTTCTCCTGCGGTGCGGTCTTCTCCTGTATTTCCATAAAATTCATCTTGCAAAGGATTAAATTCTTGGAATGCTTGTAGACCATTTTCAAAGAGTTGAGTGTCGTTAATTAACCCTTGTGTTTCTGGAAAGCGGGGGTCGCTACTTGCGGGGGCACCACCGGAGAGGTCGTCGGTAATTTCATGGTCATCTATTGTGGCCAAAATTGATGTAGTAGCACGGAGGTCGGCCCAGGTATTTTCACCGAAGCGATCGACATATACTTCCTCATATTTTGCCTGAAATTCTGCTAAGGTTTCTGCCTGTGGTTTTGGTACTGCTGGAGAAGGAAGATCTGCATAAACCACATCGCCGTTTAAGACGAAGAAATCTAAGTCTGCTTCATCAGCATTACTAATAGCTGGATAGGGAGAAAGTCCTCCGCGCCAGTTTCCTGTTACTCCAAATTTTAAGCCTGTTTGATTACCTAATTCTGCTGCGGTGTTAAATTTTCCTATTTCTGTTGAACCTGCTGCGTCGGTAACTCGATAATAATATTCGGTGTCGGGATTTAATTCTGTTATTTCGACTTTGACTGGAGCATCTGTTAGGTTGCCACTAACTATCTGAATAATGTTAGTAAATTCAGGGTTTGTAGCAACTTCAAATGTGATTTCTCCAGGGGCATTACTATTTGCCCATAACACTGTTGAAGTCTGAGTAGTATCTCCACTGGCAATGCCATTAATTAGGCTGTCTGATATTTGCCGAGGATTATAACTGAAACGGTCAATTTCTAGAGGTTCTTCAAAGCCAGTTGCCACATTTTCCCAAGGGATAAATTTAAAGTTAGTATTGAAGTTTTGAATTTCTCCATTTTCTGGGTCTTGTAGAACTGCTTCTGGTTCATTTGCACTTTCTCCCCCCTGACGGTTTGTAGCATTAACTCCCCCATTACTACCAGGAGTTACTGAAGTATTAACCAGAGGATTTTCTAATAATTGATTAATCGCATTATTGAAACTATCTCCATCAACTGGATCGGCATTTTGGTCTCCCATAATTACAAAAGAATTACCAGGGTTTAAACCACCAAAATTTCCTGCATCATCATAAATATAATCTCCTTCTCCAGGAGTAACATAATCTGCCCAAAACCGAATTTCATCATGATTTCTTCTACCATTCCTATCTTCTTCCCCATCAAAAACTGGTGGTGTAGGATGACTAACTAAAACATGAACTATTTCTCCATTCACATTTATCGGTACATCCCAATGACTCTTAGAAGAAAGACGAAATACTTCTAATTCTTCCTCCGAATACCAATCATTAGGTTCCGGTGTATCAAGATTATCTGGTAATAATGCACCTGGTATATCTTTCCAGAGAAAATTTTGAAAAGTTCTGACTTCCTCTTCAACAAAGGGATATTTTGAATATAAAACCATTCCGAATTGACCCGGAAAATTGCCAAAACCAAAAGCATCATTCCCATAACCATTTTCATCTGGTGTTGTAACTATTTCCTCATTATTATCTAAGTCAAAACCAGAATAAATACCTGTATTAGAAGGGGCAATATATACGAAGGGATATTCTACAGGATCTACTCCATTTTGACTTATTCCTAAATAGTTTTCTTGAAATAATTCGGCTGCTTCCCCTTCTGAGTCAAAGTCAAATTCATTAACTAATAAAACATCAGGATTGACTCTTTGAATAATTTCTGCTACTGTCTGTGCTTGTTCGTTTTGTTGTGTAGAAAGGTCTGCGATTAATTGACCTTCTTCGCCACGGTTTAGAGATGCGTTGAAAGTGGCGAAGCGAATTGGATTTGGCATATATGAGAAACTCTTAGATTATTTACAGTAACAACTGTAATGGAATTTTGAGAGTTTCAGATTAAGTAGAACTTATGTTTATATTAAGTTTTGTTTATTTGTACAGATAATTAAAGATTCAAATCTAGATAGTTGACTATATTTTTTATTGTGCTTATTCAATTATAAATCTCCAAAAATCAATAATAAAACCAATTCTTATCCATAAATTATCAATTGTTTCTCCCTATTGACTACTATGCGCAAAAGTCGATATATTTTTCCTTACTCATCTAAAGATGACTTCTGCTTTGATCCTAGAAATTTATTTCTTGGCGGATGACATAGCTTGCCTTAAAGATGACTCTTGAGGAGTATGCCATATTTTTCATCTTTAATTAGGGTTTGCTGATTAAAGATAAAAGTCTTGATATATAAAGGCTTTGGCCTTTTTAGGTAGTGAAAAAGTAGCAGGTTTTTGCCTAAGGAAGCTCAAAAAGTGAGTATTGGCGTAAGTATAGAAGCAGAAAAATCTTGGGATAATTTTTCCTTTGTACGTCCTCTACAACTCCTGATTCCTCTTGACTCTTCACTACTCCCTACTCCCTACTCCCTACTCCCTACCTTAGCAAAAAGACTTTTTCAGCAAACCCTAATTATATTGTGGTTAATCAGTTCAACTTGATATAATTTATCAAAATAACATGGGTCTAAAACCCCGCCTTTTAAGGTGAAATATTTTTGGAGAGTTGCTCAAATCCCCATTACAAAAATAACTTCTTACTTCTGACTTCTGACTTTGTTAAAAATACTGGCTCTTGACATTATCTCAATTAAGGGATATGTTCAAGTTAATTTGGTTTTACTAGCCTAAATTTTTGCCATAATTTATTCTTGATAATGAGGAATAGTATTCAAGAAAATGAATCCAACAATAGAACTTTTTTGCTTTCAAGGTAGTCTTTTTGCTTGGCGAGTACAACTGGCCTTAGTAATTCATAATGTTGATTATGTCTCTCATTATTTAGACCCATCAATAGGAGAACATAAACTACCCGATTATCTCACTTTAAATCCCCGTGGTAAAGTGCCATTACTAAAACATGGGCAATTGTTTGTGCGTGAATCTATAGCAATTTTAGTGTATTTAGATTCTCTCTATCCTGAGTGGCAACTTTTTGGTAATACTAGCCAAGAGAAAGCAATAATTTGGCAACAAGTATGTGAAATTGAAAATGTAATTGTGCCCTCTTTACTTCAGCTTATCCCTCCTATATTCTTTGGAGGTTTAGCAGAGAAAGAGAAGGAAGTTCTTGAAAATTTCCAGAAATTAAAAGAAGAATTTACCATACTAAATAATGAGGTTTTAGCAGATAAAAATTGGTTGGCAGGTGATAAATTATCTGCTGCGGATATTGCTATTTATCCTATTTTTAAATTTGTCGAAAAATTAGCAGTCCAGGAAGATGTGAGTAAATTAAACATAGACATCTTACCTATAGAGAAAAAGTATCCAAAATTAGGAGATTTGCTACAAAAGATTGATGAAATGCCTAATGTTGATAGTCTCTATCCTCCTGATTGGCGATAACAATGAATAATGAATAATGAATAATGAATAATTAGGGCTTGCTAATTAAATATAAAATCATTTACAGATAAAGCTTTTAGAATTTTTAGGGCTGGAAAAAGTGCCGGAAGTTAGGTCAAAATCCTTCAGCTAGAGGTACTGATAACTGATAACTGAAATGACTCCTACCCTTACCAAAAGACTTAATTCAGCAAACCCTAATTACCTCTTCTTCTCAAGGAGAGGTAATTGTAGTTATTAATTATTAATTATTCATTGTTGAACGCCATTCACCCTGCAAAGTAAACGCTGCCCAATATTCTGGATCTTGCCATTCCTCTGAATTTAACATCTCAATTTTGGCTAACCTCAATGCTTCGACTGGCTTCATTTTTTCGACTAACATTTTCTGATAAAATAATGTCATTAATTTAGCAGTTGCATCATCATTTACTTTCCACAAACTAACAACAACCCTTGGAGAACCTGCATACATAAATCCACGAGTTAACCCCACAATTCCTTCTCCTTTTACTTCTTCTCCTAACCCAGTTTCACAAGCACTTAATACTACTAATTCTGCTGATAATTTCAGATTAAATACATCCTGTAAATATAAAAAACCATTTTGTCGATCGCCCTTTTCATCTACTAACGACATGACAATTCCTGATAGTTCCGGTTCTGTACCATTGAAGAAACCATGAGTGGCAAAATGAATATATTTGTATTGACTTAATTCTTCGCTAGTGGCTTTTTCTCTAGTAGCAGAAAAGTCTAAAGCATAGGTGCGTTGGTTTTCATCAGGTACTTGAACAACGATCGCTTCTGCTTCTACTCTAGTACCTGGCAGTCGCTCCCAGTTAACACTCCCTCCTCTAGCAGCTCTGGTCATTTTTTGTCCTCGTAACATAGATACTGTTTCGTTTGAGTTATTACTTTTAGCTTTCCCCTCAAGGCGATCGTCATCAAGATCAAAAACAGGATCGGCTAATATTGCGATGGTTTTAGGTGCCGGTTGACGGTTGGCAGTTTCATTGCGACAATAATGATGCCTTGAACAAGGGAACCGCTAACATTCCGAATGGCAGAATCAATGAAATTAGACTGGCGAAAAGTCCTCGCGATTTTCACATCTGCTGGAAATGTTGGCTGCAACGATGCCATTACACTTTCAACCGCTTTCGTCACTGTCGGAGTATCCACATCTGGCTGTTTATTAATCATCATTACCACGGCGGGTTTACCGTTAAAGCTAGCATCACCGCGTTTGAGTGCCGTACCCGTTTTTACCTCCGCCACATCTTGTAGCAAAATCGGGATGCCATTTTCCACTTTTACAACGGACTGCTGCAAATCTTCAATGGATTGCATCTGCCCAATACCACGCACTAATAATTCTTGCCCGCCACCAATCAAGAATCCTCCGGGAGCATTGGAACTAGCATTTCTGGCTGCATCAGTTACCTCTGTAAGAGAAACATTGAGGAAACGCAACTTTTCCGGATCGACTAATACTTGTTCTTGCCGTTCGTCTCCCCCATAAACTGTGACTTGAGAAACTCCAGGAACAGAGAGAATCTGATTGCTGAGGGTGACTTCTACTAGCCGACGCAAATCCATCAGGGAAGTTTGCCCCTCACCATTGACAGTAAAAGCGTACTGCAAAATTGTTCCCAGGGGAGAAACTAAGGGAGAAATTTCTGGTGGATGAGCGCCTTCAGGAAGCTGATTTGTCACCTGTTGTAGCCGTAACGATTTCATAATAACTCCTGATCTCAACAAAAACTGAACAAAATCATCTAATAGTTTGCCACAGGGTAGATGAAATTTAGATGAAATTCAGTAAGTATTTTTTGATGTAAAATTTTTAGTGATTTTGATTTACATTTAGGTATAATTAATTTTGAAATCTAATAGACATCTCC
>NZ_CEZPJD010000179.1:0-2433 GCF_983059655.1 Okeania sp. | reverse complement strand
TCCCATGACTCAAAAAAAATTTTCTCTACCTAAATACTTCCAATTTGTTCAGTCTTATCCAGAAGCATTTGCGGCAGCTACCTGTGCTTTACTGGTTATTTTAAGTTGGTTTTGTTTGCAACTAAATTCGATTGGTTTAGCACTATTTATTCTAGCAGCAGCTTATGTCATTGGTGGTTATGAAAGTGCTAAAGAAGGTTTAACTACTCTCTGGTCAGAAAAAGAATTAGATGTTGATTTGTTGATGATTGTTGCTGCTTTGGGAGCTGCTGGTTTAGGTTTATGGCAGCGAGAATATCACTTAATAATTGATGGAGCAGTGCTAATTTTAATTTTTGCTATTAGTGGCGCTCTAGAAACTTTTGCAATGGAGCGAACAGAACGTAACATTCGCAAGTTAATGGGTATTACTCCCGATACTGCCAGAGTCATCATTAATAATCAAGAAAAACAAGTTCCCATCAATGAGTTAAAAATCGGAGATTTAGTATTAGTAAAACCAGGAGAACTTATCCCAACAGATAGTATTGTTTTTGAAGGGAATAGTACCGTCAATCAAGCTCCAATTACAGGAGAGTCTTTACCAGTTGATAAAACTGTAGGCAATGAAGTTTTTGCAGGTACATTAAATGGAAATGGTGTATTAAGATTAGAAGTAAATAAGTCTCCAGAAAGTAGTTTGATTCAGCGCGTAATTCGTTTAGTTGAACAAGCTCAAACAGAAACCCCACCGTCTCAGAGATTTATTGAAAAATTTGAAAAAACCTATGCCAAAATTATCGTTATCTCTGGAATATTGTTGGGAATTTTACCGCCATTTTTGTTAGGTTGGAGTTGGGAAACGACAATTTATCGCGCTCTAATTTTTTTAGTAGTAGCTTCTCCTTGTGCTTTAATGGCATCAATAATGCCTACTTTATTATCAGGTATTGCTACAGGAGCGCGTCAAGGAATTTTATTTAAAAATGGCGCTCAATTAGAAATGATTGGAGAAATAAAAGCGATCGCTTTTGATAAGACTGGAACTTTGACTACTGGAAAACTCCAAGTTGTTGATATTATCCCTGCTAAAGATAAGTCAGAAATAGAAGTTTTAGAATTAGCTGCTGCCCTAGAATCTTGTTCCGAACATCCCATAGGAGAAGCTATTATCCAAACAGCAATTAGAAAAAATATTCAATGGCGTTCGGCAACTAATGTCGCTGCCAAAACTGGCGCAGGAATTACGGGAGTTGTCGATAGTCAAATTATTGTAGTAGGCAAAGAAAATTTAATTAGGTCAGAAATAAATACTGGCTTCAATTCTCAGTTATTAGCTGAAAGTAATCGCCTGCAACAACAAGGAAAAACAGTTGTTTGGGTAGCTGAAGATAGAGAAATTATCGGCTTAATATCTGTTGCCGATACGGTGCGTTTAGAAGCTAAAAAAATGATAAATAAGCTCAAATCTTTAGGCATTGAATCTATAGTTATGCTGACAGGAGACAACAAACAAACTGCTGATACTGTTGCCCAACATCTTGGCATAAACATAGTTTATTCAGAGTTATTACCCGAAGATAAATTAACAGTAATTAAACGATTCCAACAAGAAAACAAAAATGTAGCAATGGTGGGAGATGGTATTAACGATGCTCCGGCTATTTCTCTCGCTACAGTTGGTATTGCTATGGGAGGTGCCGGTAGTGATGTTGCTTTAGAATCAGCAGATATAGTGTTAATGGCAGACCGCTTAGAAAAATTAGTTGAAGCTATAAGTTTAGGTCGTCGCGCCAACCGTATTATTAAGCAAAATATTACTTTTGCTATTGGATTTATTTTCCTATTATTGGTCGCTAACTTTACTGGAAATATTAATATGCCTCTGGGCGTACTAGGCCATGAGGGATCTACAGTTTTAGTAACATTAAGTGGTTTACGCTTGCTAAAGTGACATTCTCTCTCGACTGAAGTATGAGAGATTCCTAATGCTCTAATGTCCGGTAGCATTGGTATTGTAAAAGTAAGGAAGAAGGAAGAGGGAAGAAGGAAGAAGAAAAAAGGCTTTAGTTATCTAGAACATAAAACTTAAAAGAAAGTAAGGAAGAAGGAAGAGGGAAGAAGGAAGAAGAAAAAAGGCTTTAGTTATCTAGAACATAAAACTTAAAAGTCAGAAAAAACTTAAATTTTCTGTAGATATTCACACTTGAGTTTATACAAACGATACCAGCGGACATGATATGATATATGACTTAAAAACTGGTATTGAAGCAATTCCCATACGACTCCTGACTTCCCCTCCTGGGAGGGGCGGGGGTGGGTGACTCTTAAGAAATAGTCTAACTATTTGTAGTAAATATTTATCAAATTGGTATTACAAAAATAACTTCTAACTTCTAACTTTTGACTTTTGACTTTATTACTGCCATTCACCCTGCAAAGTAAACGCCGCCC
>NZ_CEZPJD010000178.1:0-11734 GCF_983059655.1 Okeania sp. | reverse complement strand
TAGAGCACTACCTTGACATGGTAGGGGTCACAGGTTCGAGTCCTGTTACGTCCATCAACCTGTAACACCTACCAGTAAAGGTGTTGCTCTAACACTCGCTAAAGCTCGACTGAGCTATACACCTTCTTTAGCGCCATTTCTGTCTATAGAGTGGTACGAGAATGGTACGTCAAAAGAGAAATAAAAACAAGGCAAAATTTGGCAAGGTAAATATAGAAATACATAGTGGGTCATATAGACTTAGGTTTACTGACCCATCAGGCAATCGCAAAGCTATATCTGTTTGTCCCGTAAATACAGAGGACAGTTTTAAAAAAGTCGAGTTTGTGGCTAAGCAGATAGACTCAGATATGGCCAAGCATAAGTTAGGAGTACCGGATACTTACGACCCAACGCTAGGTAAGTATAGGCCAGGGTACGTCCCAACAGAAAGAAGAGTTACGTTGTGGGACTACTGGGAAGATTACAAGGAGAGGAGTTGCGATCGCGTAAGTAATTCTAGGCAGCAAAGCTGGAAGCTGGTAGATAATGTGTTTTTGAATATTTCAAAAAAAAGAAGAGGGGATATCAGTCATTTCAAGATGGTTGCAGAGAAAATATACTCTGGTGAATCCCTGCGTATGATTGCGACAAATCTAAATGCAGCTTTAGCAGAACAGAACAATTATCAAAAAATAAAGTTCGATATCTCTAAAAAGATAGCCAAGAACAGAAGTAAAGAGGCGTGGAGCCAAGAAGAGATAAAAGAGATATTGAATGCTTTCTACACAGGTATAAGTAGTCACCACTATTATCCTTATGTCGCTTTCTTAGCTTATACAGGCTGTCGTCCTGAAGAAGCTATCCCCTTGACTTGGAGTGATGTTCATTGGGACGAGGGTTATATTTTAATAGAAAAAGTGCATACACATGGAGAGTTGAGGCAAGGTACTAAGACTGGAAAGGTTAGAAAAATTCCAATCAATTCTCAATTACACGCCTTACTTACCAAAGAATGTTCGCTAAGAAATAAACTGCTATTTCCTGCTAAGAAAGGTGGATATTTAGATCAAAAGCGATTTAACCAAAGGCATTTTAATCAAATAGTAAAAGGTCTTTTCCAAAGCAACTTGATATCAAAAGCGATGCCAACTTACAACCTCAGAAATAGCTGGATTACATTGATGCTTAAGAAAGGATTGGATTTGGCCACTGTCGCGAAACTTGCCGGAACGAGTGAAAAAATGATACTCAAGCATTACTGGGGTGCTGATGATTCGATAGCAATCCCTGAGATTTGAGTATAACTTTTAGTTTTAATTTCTGGTGATAGCGATCGCTTATACCAATTGCAATTAGCCACTGCTAATTCCTGAAAGATTTATAGGGAAAGACTTTAACTTTGTCACAGATACATAAGGGGGGATATATTAACTCCCCCCAAGTTGATGTGTGACACGAGGAAAGGTGATTTCAGGTGTCTGTTACAAGGCGATAGCCTTTAATTTCGCTCACAAGGGATTATTCTTGCTTTTTGTTAGCGAGGTGTTTTTTAGATTTTCGTTTAGCTATCAAGATGTCAGTGAGGAATTTTATGACTTTCCCTCGTAACTTTGTAAAAAGAAACAACCCTATCGCCCTCAGCGGGCAGGCAAGGTAGCAATTTGACAATATAGAAAACCCTCAGCTATAGTCGAGAGGTCAATTAACAACTAAGCTGGGGGCTTTATAGCATCCGAACGATATCGCAATCGGACTCGGACAAGTCTTGTGACCTCAGCATATCACAAATTCAGATTTATTTATATCTAGAGGTCGAAAGAGGCAATGAAAATAAAGAAAGGTCAATTAATTAAGTTGCGTTATGAAGGCAGAGAATTTGAAGTTATCGTCATAGATCCTAATGGGATGGGTAATGGACAGCCGACCGTAGGATTTGGTTTTGGTCTGATGGAGCGATATAGTGGTCTTCCTGATTCAACAATAAATGGTTGGTTACAGGGTCTCCCAGAAAATGATTTTGAATGCCTGAAAGTTCCTTCCGGTAATACTTATAGGGTCTCCCGGATTGCTGGAGTAGATGGGAATGAATATGTTGTATTGGAAGTGAGAGATTGGTTTGATTTAGCCTTTGATGTGTTAGAAAAACCAGGCCGAGTTAGTAGGTCTGTTAAAGCCAAATTGCTCCAATTCGTAAAATGGTTTGCAATAAAAGGTTTTTATGCAGATGCTTATACTGTTCTTAAGGGAGCTTATACGGCCAAAGATAGCCGAGTATTATCCGATTGGATGATGGTTCGTCTGGCTGGAGTTATCAAACGCAACAAATATACTGATTTTTTACAATCACAAGGTTGTGAGGGATATGACTATGCTTATTGGACGAACCATGTTTATTATGAACTCTTTAGTATGGATGCTCGGCAAATGAAACTAATGTGGAAATTGATAGAAGGTGACAGGTCTATAGGTAGAAATTACATATCTGAAGTAGAAGGTTTAAAAGCAGTTGCTTACTGTGAAAATCAAGTCGTTGAACTCTTTGTGGACAACTTGGAACAAGCGCATAAGGATGCCATTAGTTTTACACAACGTAAGTTTAAATTAAACTAGACATTCAATTACACTTTATTACTATTTGATTGATATTAAAAACGAGAAACCACCGCGTCAATTTACGGTGGTTTAATGTCCATTAATTGCTGTTTCATCCTGCTAGAGCATATCTTTCATTTTATTATAAAAGTTTATTATAAAACTTTATTGTAAAAGCTGAAATATACGCTCGTTCGTGGTGATATCAACTCTAGATGGCCTTTAATTTAGCTATATCGTTAATATACATATTCAAATTTGATTTGTCAACACTTATTTTTTACTTACTTATTTTTTACTTTTAGAATCACCACTTTTATCCTTTACTTTTTGTTCGCTGTCATCTTCAGCTTCGTTTGCTTTCGTAGAATCACCGTTTTTTTTAGCTCTCCTTTTGTCCCTAAAGTTTTTATAGGTCTCAACCTTATTTAGTTCTTCAAAAACTATAGGGTAGCCTTTTTCCATCAGCATCACCGCAATAGCTGACTGAGAACGTCCTGTTTCTTCAGATAGAAGTTTTACTATTTCGTATAAATCATGTGGGCATGAGACAGATATTTGTATTGTCTGGGGCATATCATTGATACTCTTATTTTTATCACTGATATACAGTTGACATATCAGTGATGCTGTGCGATTATAATAGACATGAGCAAACAGGAAACACCGACTGGATAGAAGGGTGTCGTCCCTAGAATCACGGGGTAGTTTCCACAAAAGTTGCCCATATCTCATGTACATACCAAGGATATCTCATTATTAGCAGCCTTGTCCAGTAGTCCTTTTCCTGCTGTCCAGAGTAAGTATCTATCCTGTAAATTCAGGCTATGTACTAAGGATGACATTTAGTAAAGTCATTTTGCTTTTTTGTTTACCACCCTGTTTTCCTCCGGAAGTGATTCTAGTTTTGATTTCTCCAACCCTTCCAGTATTTCCATTTGTTCTTGTAGTATCCTAATTTCCTCCGTCAACGCCCCCTCTATTATGGGAGCGCAAATAGCTGACTGGCTTTTTCCTGTGTTTTCTGAAATATAGACCAGTATCTTATATGAAAAATCAGAAATAGAAATAGATATTTGCTTCATTTTTGCTTGCTATTCTGTTTACTATTCTGTCTGTTATCAGTTGCGTCCTTGAGTCTTTCGGGCGTTTCTAACCCTGACTGTTCCATGGATTCAAAGTGCTGCTCTAGTTTAGCTAACTCGTCAAATATCCCTCTTTCTACATAGGGAGCTATTATTGCTGACTGACTTTTCCCAGTTACTTCGACTAGATAAGTCAGGACATCATAGGCATAATCGGGTACAGATGTTGATGCTTGCTTCATATGTAACTACCAGTAGTTATGTATATTGACATATAGGTATGAGCAGGTATATAATTGGGATATAAGCAAAGAGCAAATCTTGGTGAAAGAGTGCAGCTCCTAAGAACTAAAGGGTTTACTCTCTGTTTTTATCAAATTTCCATTACCCATACCTGATATATACCAATATATCATTATTCTTAACAGCCTTGATTAGTCTCTCATGCCCATTTGTATTTGTATGAGGTATTTTTTGATGCTGCTAATAAATCTTAAACTCTAGTTCTAAAAGGAGATGTTTAACAGCAAAACTATAGACAGAATCAGAACCAGTATTTTTATCGCTTTAGGTGATAAAGATTTTTTCACTAGAGGCCAACTTTTAGAGGCTCTAAATCGTACAGGATTGAAAATATCTAGCTCTCAACTCACTAGGGACGTTGACCTTCTCAATCAGTGCAACGTCAAAGGTTTTACCCACTTTAAGTACGACAAGGGTTATGACCGCAAAAGCTGTGAAGCTATGGTAGCTTACCGTTCCCTAGCGACTTCTAGAGGACGCGCCCAAGCAGTTTACCATCTAAATACTGTTATTAATTTATTGGAGAACGATGACAACAAACAATGGGGCAATCATACAACAATTGAATGTGAAGCAATCCCAGTCAATTAAGCAACTCTCACAATCTGACAATACTGATGACGCTCGCATCCAAGCTCGAAAAGATGCTATTGAATGGGGGCAAGCTTACAAAAAGTATCTCACCGATTACAAAGAAGAGGCTCGGATGATTATCCAAGAGAAAATCTTCAAGGAAAAAGATGAGAGTTTGGAATCACTAGATTTAGATGAATCTATGTTTTTCCCTACTTTTCCAAATACCCCCCATATAGGCTAACAGCACAAAAAGAAGATACTCCTGATGAAAAACAAACTTGTCGATAGCACTAGCCATCTCGTCCCCTTTGATGATGACAAGCTGTACTCCACCGTCCTCTTAAATCTAATTGTAGATAAACACGTCTACACGATGTCAGTACCACTACCTCTTGATGGCAGTCAGTACTGTTCAATGATATCAGTAGAAATCGGCTTAGGCTATGAAAAAATCAAAACGAACAAAACAAACGACACTCATTAACCCTCACTTCTTAGCAGGGTTCACATTAGCAATTTTATTGATATCTTTTCCCTTGAGATCAGCAAGTACATTTAGTAAAGGATTGAACGATGGGACTACTGAGCAAATACTTTAAAGGCGAAGTTACAGAAAAATCTTCATCTGCAATTGGGACAGGTAATCACTCTATCAGCAAAGATGAAATTATTACGGGTGGTGCTTTAGGTCGATTTTCTCCAGAGCATACCCCAAATTGGAAGGGGATTCAATCAGTTCCCACAGTTGACCAAGCTAGGTATATGACTCCGGCTGAAGCCAAGGCTTTAACAGCTCACAGAAAGCAGCTAGCGGAAGCCAAGAAAGCATCAAGAGTAGGATATCAGGAACTACAACGTATTGATAAGTACGATACAAAAGTAGTTGGATATCACTCACAGTACGCCAAGAACAACGCTAGAGAAGGGCTTAAGCAGACTCGTAAACTCGCTAGCGTTGGACGTACTTTACATTCATTAAGGCCTGGTTACGCTGGTATCAGTACAGGATTACAGCGTGCTGACAACTCAGCTCAATAGCAGATTGAGGCCATTGCCAATAGTCTGAAACAATAGAATCACAGTAGTTTGGGGTATATTTTTGTTTTTAGTAAAAAGATTTAGTAAAACTATTTACTAAATAAAAAAACCCCAAAGCTACTCAAATAACAAACATTTTGTCTATTTCCCGTGAATAATTTATCACAATTTTTCTTTTTGTGGGGATGGCTATTATCAGGTTTAAGTACGTCATCTCTACTTAACCTAGCTATGAAGCATTCATCCACTCTACGTTTACCAATTATCTTACTGCTAGGATTTGCGATCGCCGTTTTGACTTTCTTATGGCTAGAACCTGAACTGAGAATATGGTCGATAGTTATTGCTATATGTTTACTCGGAGGTTCTCTGATATGGATTTAAGGCCATCTCTCCTGTTGGAGATGTTAAAGTCATTTAGAACCCTCTTAATCTCAGCAGCAAGCGTCGCCACTTTCTCATCCCTTGTTCTTTTCGTAGCACCTACAGCGTCATCCGATACCGCTATCAAATCACTACTCTACTCAGGTAGCTTACTTTCTGGCTTATCTACTATTGGACTATCCCTAGCGATTAACAGATACTCACCTATTTTTACCATACTCAGGAAAGCTGATGATGAGACTTTTACTCACACTATAGCCACCTACATCTATGAGCAAAAGCAGGGAATTCCTGAATTACCAGTTACAGATGAGCCGATTGAAATTTACCCTGAGCAACTTCCAAATAACACTTCCACTACCACTAACGGACAATTTCCAACTAGCTTAATCACGGAAGTCGGTAGGTTAGTAAGTGAAGGTAAGTCCGATACTTTCATTATCGAAAATGTGTTGCAGTGCAAAGGCAGAAAATATCAAGAGGGCAAAACTAAACTCGCTGAGATTAAAGTTTTGTTGAGTCAATTACAAGAGGACTTTGAAAATAGCAATGCGTGAGTTGATGCTCAAATACATATCAGGTGTAGTTGTAAATATTAATATCTACGAAATAGCTAAATAAGCCAGGTGGCGATATCGCCACTTTTCTTTATCGTTATTTAAATAGGTCGTTTGATTCTCAGAAATCTCACAATATCTCTCTAAATACTGAGTTAAAGAAGAGATGCGTCAATATTGACGCAAAGACTCTTCAGGGAATGAGAAAAAAGATGCTCTAATATTAGAGCATCTCTTCTCTGAAACTTTCGGACATCAAACACTGGTACATTCCTCTCCTCTTCATCTCTCCCCTAGCTTCAAGTAAACCCAACTTACGACACCGAACTCCACTGAGTTTCAACAAAGTTTCACTCACACTTTCTCAATTATTATTTTCTACCAAACCAAAATCGTTTCGTGGTGGTTTGTAGCTTATAAAAAGTAATTTAGTATAAATTTAAATCTGAAATCCTTTATGGGATAATTACTCAATCATCCCATCGTTTACCCATTTTAGAAAAGCATCGCTACAATTAAGATCATCCGCACAAAAGTTTCTAAAAATTAAATATAGGTTTTTAAATACTTGTGGGTAGGCAAAAAAAAATGCAGCGTAAGTAGCTGCACCCCCAACAGATAACACCATGCTAACAGATAAAACATTCATTTACAAGGAAAATTCACTAGATTACCACGGTGACTTTAATAGCTATAACTCATCCCATGATGGACAACAACGTAAGTGGCAAAAGTTTTCTAAGCTAAGAGATACTTGCCCTATATGTGATGGGGCACACAAGCGCTGCTCAACTAACGGTAGTTTAGTTATCTGCGGAGAAGATAAAGAAGTACCAGGTTGGAAGAATAAGGGGCAAGATAGAGCAGGTATTGGTTATCTCTACAGACCTGATTCATCTCAACTATCTGAATATAAGAAGTTACCAAAACCTAAGCCAGTACCGCAAGCAAAAAGCACTGCGCTAACACCTAAAGAATTAAACGATGAATTCTACAAACTATTAGAGAGCCAACCAGTGGAAGACTGGGCGCTAGCTGACCTTAAGAAACGTGGTATTGAACCTACAGGTTTGCTTGGTAAATCCTTCCCCAAAGGGATAGTAAGTAGTGAGTTTCAACAGTTGCCCGGTATTTACTGGGATGGGATGGGTAAGCCTAGATTTAACGTCCCTAAAGATGCTTATTTCTGTCCTGTTTTTGATGAAGATGGTTATATTGTCGGAGGGCAATTAAAAGTCAAAGATGATAAATACATCTGGTTGTCAGGCGGGAGTAAAGGTGGAATTAATCACCGTATAAATGGAGAGACTCCGCATACTCTGTGCAGGCAGAACAATAGTAAACAAGATATTTTTACGGTCAATAAAGGCAAAGGAGACAAGGATAGAAAGAACCTCATCATTTTTTCTGAAGGCTGCTTAAAAGCGCAAGTCATAAATCAGCTTTCTGGATATTCCACTATAGGAGCTATTGGCGGTAACTTTAAAGGCAATTGGGACGATATTGATAAGTTCATCTCTGAGATAACCAACGGCAAAGTTAAGCGATTTACTTTTGCTATAGCTGCTGACGCTGGTAGTGGGAAAAATGATTTAGTCACTCGAAAGTATAAGGAATTAGTTGATTATATCAAGGGGAAATATGACAAGGAAGTATATGTTATTTGGTATGGTCAATTTACTAAGTTACACAACGATTTCGATGATGAGTTAGCAACAGGAAATAGGAGTTTCAGACTAATATCATTTAACAGTTTTGAGAGAAAAAACAGAGAGTTCAAGGAAATAATAGATAGCAAAGTATTCACCCCGCATAATAAATTTGAATCTAGATATCTACCCGTAAACGACCATTTCTGGGGCGATAACAAAAATAATTTAGATGAATTTATCCGCGATGTTAGAAAAGGCACTAAGACACTACTAGCATTGAAATCTCCTATGGGAACTGGCAAGACTGAAGCTCTAAAGAAGGTAGTGAATGAACTTGATATTATCCTTGTCGGGTACAGGAATAGCTTACTAAAACAGACAGGGAAAAGAATAAAATCTTTGTATCACATAACAGAGATAGTTAATAAACTCCAGATAGCAGCACGAGGAGAGTCTATCTCTTTGTGTATCGATAGTATCTGGAAAATAGACCCTGAGGCTATTAGAGATAAGATACTCGTTTTTGATGAATGCCCTCTAGTGATAGAGCATTTACTGACATCAAGCACTTGCAAAGGCAAACGCCCTCAGTTAATGGATAGATTGACTGAACTTTTGTATAACTGTGCAGGAGTGATTATTATGTCAGACCAGCTTACTGACAGAGAAGTCGCTCTGATAGAGTCCCTCATAGAGTTTGATAAGAAGATAAAGGTAGAGAACACATACAGAATGCCATCGAGAAATATTTCAGTCTATGGTGACGAAAAACATTTTAGGCAGATATTAGTTGATTGTATGAAGAGTGGGGAAAGAGCATTAATCTGCACTGATTCTCAAATGTTTACTGAGTACTGGGACTTAAAAATCATGAAGGCGAGAACGCTGGTGATAAACTCCAGGACTTTATACAAGAAGGAGGTTAGAGCTTTCCTGGAGTCTCCTGATGAATGTTTGCATCTGTATGATTACATTCTAATAAGTCCTACTGCTGAATCAGGATTAAGTATTGATACCAGAGATTATTTCGACCACATATTTGTCAGATGGACTCATTTGGGGCTAGATGCTTGCACGCAGATGATGCACAGACTTCGAGACACGAACTGCCCTGTACATCTATTTGCTTATAAAGCTAAAAATCAGAATAAATACATTGATGATTTAAAGACTACTAAATTAGAGCGGATGTACTCTCTTATGGAAGACAAGACTAAATACAGAGCTAGAAGTAAAGACTTTGATGTTAGGAGTGCGTTGTTTGATAGTTGCTATGAGGTACTAGACTACGACACAAACTCACCTTACTCGCAGTACTTAGATAAACTTGATGAAATTAGGTTGCTTGAACAGCATAATTTTAGAGAACTAATAGTACATGACTTGAAGAGTAGAGGGTACAAGGTTTCCACTCCTGAGAATGCTGAAATCGACGACGATGATATCAGTACCTATGAGGAGTCAGCAGAAGTAATCTATAACCGTTCGCTGTCTATTCTTAATGCTAAGAATTTAACGGAACAAGAATATGAAATAGCAGATAGAGTTGAGGCTAAGAATGAACAGCAACTAGGAGAAATAGAAAGGTACAGGTTGAAACAGTTTTTCCCAGACATAGACAAGACTAGCGAGTGGGGAATTGATTTAATAACTGAATTGCTATTTAACAACCCAGAGGCAAGGGTGAAATTATGGAGGCGATATTTGTTGGAAAATAAGGAGTTGAATGACGCTATCAGAGATAGTAAAACTGTTAACAGAGCTATTTACGGTTGCTTCCTACCTGATATTGATATGTTGCATTCTGTAGTTTCTGAGTTAATGAAACTTCCTTTTCATTTGTTCGAGAACGGGGTTAGCTTTACAGGTGAATCTCCAATAGTACTGGAATTTATAGCTGCTGCTAGTAAAAGTAAGCTGCTACCTAAACAGAAAAAACTCAGTAATATCAGATACCTCAATAATATATTTGACTTGGTAGGGTTAAATGCTGCCTGCATTAAGCAGTCGAGAGATGAAAACGGCGATAGAAAGCGAGAGTATCAGTTAAGGGATGCCCTTTGCTATTACGAAGTAGATGAGAAAGGTAATGTCGTAAGGACTATAATGCTGGAGCCTCTGCTAGAACAATGCTTGGACATTAGAAGGGATAAACTTCTTGGCAAATATGACTCAGCTCATTTTGATGAGAAAAACAAAGCTTTAGTGTCTGAAGAAAAGCCGTTTGAACCTACTAAAATAGGAGGTAAACATAAGATTAGACAGCCTACTTTGTGCTTAAACAGTCAGCTCACTAAGTTCACCAGAGACAATGACGAATTGGAGCCACTAGAGTCGAGTCAGGAATTAGACAATCCATTACCTGAATTTAAGAAATGGGATTACATAGACCTGAAAGACGGCAGGATATATTGTCAGTTCTTGGAGATAGTAGGAGACATCATTAAAGCTAATTTACCTGGGAAGATAATAAGTTTTTGCACAAATGAGATTCAACTAATAAGGAGGAAGATAGGAGAAAGGTATCCTGTTATTTGGCAAGCTCAATAAGTCAAAAAAAACAAAGAATAAATAATATGAATAGCAAACAACAAAGTAAACCTTTCTTCAAAGTCTATACCGAACCTGGACTTAAAGAGAAGTTAAAATACTACTCTTCGCTATATGGCACTAACCAGTCTGAAGTAATTAATCTGCTGGTTACAGAGTGGGTAAAAAGTGTAGAGAATCAAACCCCTCTAAGGGACAAATTGGAAATATCAAAAGCTTTAGTCACTCAGAGATAGGCGTAGATTTTTTTATACAAGTAGGACTTGTATAAATTACTTATATACAGGCTGAAATGTCCTTGTAGGAGAAATACTATTTGGTTCCCATTGGCCATGATGCGTTTTTGGCCTTTATAAACCAACACTTTTATACTATCTGAAACCTACTAAAAGGTCAACTCACTACTCAGTAATGAACTGATGAATGATGGCCATAGAATCAATTTTTTTAGCTTAAATCAGCTCCAACTGGTACAATACTGGTACATGGAGCTAGAGAAGGAAGGCTAAGTTTTAGTCAAGCCTTTATGTGTCAAGAGTTTCAGAATTATTAACTTTAAACCTTGACATGGTAGGGGTCACAGGTTCGAGTCCTGTTACGTCCATAAACCTGTAACACCTACCAGTAAAGGTGTTGCTCTAACCAGTTGAGCTATACGTCCTTTTCTCAATTTATATTTTACCAGGAGAAATACAATATATGTACAGTAAGGTATTTCTAGGGCCGATTTTGAAGCAAGGTTATACTTCTAGTCATACTGCTGTCCCCTGCATAGGCTAATCTTCATTAACTACGTCCACTCTCTTAGGTGAAGGGCCAGAGCTTTATGGTAAGAAATGGACACGATTGTTTCTTATCATGTCAGAACCTCATGAACCTGGAATTCTCCGTATATAAGTAATTCTTGCAAAGATTTATTGTATACAGAAAAAATCTACAATACCTTTCCTTATTAGTCAGCTAAAGCTTTTGATATTTCCAATTTGTCCCTTAGAGGGGTTTGATTCTCTACACT
>NZ_CEZPJD010000177.1:0-11791 GCF_983059655.1 Okeania sp. | reverse complement strand
TGATAGCTGATGGCTAATAGCTGTTTGCGCAGCATTCCAGAGGAAATGCTTACAATAATTCTGCTACATCAGCAGGAGGAAAATCTAACATTCCAAAACTTTTGAGAATTTTTTATTGATTGAGAATAGCAATACATTTAACTTCAAAACTATCTTCACTTTTAACTTTTGACTTTTAACTTAAAAATAATTCTCTTCACTTTTGACTTTTGACTTGAAAATAATTCTCTTTACTTTTGACTTCTAACTTTTGACTTTTAACTTCCGCGCAGTGGCAGTAGGTTCAATTCTCATTATCAAAACTATGTTGATTGGTTAAAGCTATCCAATCTTGACGATTTTTGAATTTAACATAAGCTGTTAAAACATCATTGGTTGAATATTGAATATATCCTTTCCAACCTGATAATTCATATTCAGCTCCTAATAATTCTGCCACATCAGCACGAGGAAAACCTGACATTCCAAAACCTTTGACCACATTTTCTTGATTCAAAATAGCAATACATTTAACTTCAAAACTCTCTTCACTTTTAACTTGAAAATAATTCTCTTTACTTTTGAATTTTGACTGTCTTGAGTGTGTCTTACATTCTGTTCGCGGAGCGTTTCCGGAGGAAACGGAAACCTCAGAATTACACACTCGCTTTTGACTTTTAACTTCACTAACCCATCCATTTACTCTAGCCGTAGTAGAAGAAAATTCAGTCACAGTGTCAAAATATCCCTGGAAATTTTCTGGTGGCTTTGCTGTTAATAAATCTGAGTTAATTTTTTCATCCAAATTGGCACAAAAATTATCCTTTTTTATATCTCGATTAAAAGGTACTAAACCATCAGCTTTTAAAGCATCTACTAAACTTAAAAAAGCAGCAGGTCGGTTACCTACTTTTTCTTTAATTAAAACCGGGTCATAAATACCAAGTTGCAAAGATAATCCTACTAAAGGTTGATAAGTTGCACGATGAGCAATTTCTCTAAAAGTTTCCGTACCTACTCGATACATTAATATAGTTAAAACAGTCAAAACTGCCACTAATGGCATAACAAAATACCACTGTTTTTTTAGAGTGAGTTGCTGTTGTTGGAGCAATAAGAAAATTAGGATAATTAAACTTAACCAAAATAGAGAAGGTAGAGTTGCATAACGAGAAGCGATCGCTTGTTCTACTCCAAATCCAGAACGACTAACTGCGGCCATTAAAGCAGTGCCTAAAGTATAAATGATTATTGATAACCAGGGTAGCCAGTCTTGAGGATAAGATGAAAATAACCAATAAGTAAAAAATATTCCTGTCAAAATTAATCCCAACCAACCTATTGTTGAAGCTACGGGAATATTATGAGTAAAAATTGCTCCTAGATAAACAGGAATGTAAGTAATTATATTAATTAAACTTAGCTTAGACAAAGAGGGATGATGAGAGGGCGTTGTGTAAGTGAGGAAATAAATTCCTATTACTAAAATCGAAAAAATAACATAAGAGATAGTAAATCTTTTCGGCAGCTTAAATAAAATAGCAACGGCACATAATATCGGCCAAATTCCCAAAGCTGTACTATAACTAATACATCCTAAAATTCCAAAAGTTATACTGGCAATTAACCATTTATTTTGTGGGGATTCGACCAATCTATTTACACAAAAAATTGAGGCTATAACAAATAAATTAGCAATTACCCAATGTACGCCACTATATCCGCGCATCCAGTTATGAGCAGCAGCAGGAGTAAAGTTAAAAACTGAGATAAATAGAATTAATAATAAAAGTATCGTCCGATATTTTTTCAGGGTATTAGATATTAATGCTATTAATAAAATTCCCTGAATACAAGCAAAAAAAAATGTAGCCAGACACAACCCAATATTGGAACCTTTAGTAATAACAATATTTAGAGCATAAATTATGGCAGGAATTAAAACAAAGTGTTCGTTTGCCCGAAATATCCAGTCAAAAATATTTGTGGAAAATCCATCTATAGAATAGATATTTTGAATCATCCACCAATAGTCAAAGTTTAGTAGCTCTCCTGCTTTTGAGATGATAAAAAGTACATATAAAGCTGGGAGTAAAATTACAATGGTGGCGATAATTATAAAAGTAAGTTCTGACTTTTTTTTGACTAACATAAATCGGAAAGCAAGACATGAATTTGGGCACGGATGTACGGATTAATTTGAAATAGGTTAATCTTTGCTACCCCACTTATACCATTTCTCAAAAAGAGTGCTATATCTGATTAGCTGGGGAAGTGTAGAGAGTGTGGGAGGTAAAGGGAGGGGTTAAAAGTAGGAAAAATCTATACTCACCGACTAATAATTGTCAAAAACAGACTTTAAATCTTGGTAAATATTTGACTGTTGAAGTATTACTGAACTATAACTATTTCTCTCTATTCCCTACTCCCTACTCCCTACTCCCTAAACTAATAAATAGCAATAGGATTACCTGGAGAACCTGTTGCACCTTTCATTTTTAGAGGTGCAAAAACAAACATAAATTCGTAAACTTTATCATCTATTAATTGACTAACATCCAAGTTTTCAATATTAGTAATGCCCTGTTTAACCATCCATTCAATATGACAGTCAAAAGGTCGATTTAGGTCTTCACCAGGAATAGCTTCAGTTGCAGGAGTATCTGAACCTACCATCGCTATTTTTAAGCTAGATAAATAACGACAGCTAGTAATACCAGGTCCTGGTTCTCCAGAATTAAATATTTGACTATTTTTGACTTTTTGTTCGGGACTCAGACTATCCCAGTCTTTCCCCCAATACTTACCATGACCTGTATGGAAAATAACTACATCCCCTTGTTTTATTCGAAATATTTTTTGTTTTCTCATTGCTCCTTTAATATCATTAATTGTAATAATTCCTGGGTCATTTTTACTCTTACCTTGAGGAACTGGTAAACGTTCAACTCCTCGATAATTAGCAATATCTAATAATACTCCCCTGGTCACATACCCTAACTCTCCAATCTTTTCTACTCCTAATTTATTTAATCCGTAGGATGTTCCAAAATCTTCTAAAAAATTACCATTATAAAAATAATTTCCTTGAGAAGTATTCACCCCAATATGACCTAAACCATCAAATTGAGTGCCAACCTGACCTAACTCAGCCATCACATATTCATCATTAGCAATAAGGCTATTTTCTCCGGGAAATTTATAAGTTGGTAGACCGGGAATTATTAATTTCCAATTACGTTGGGAAAATACCGGAGCATCACTTTGATAAACTTTGCCAAGGGTAGCTACCTTACCTTTTTTGACTAATTTTAGGGATTCTAAAACTTTTTGATTACTAATCCAATTAACAGAACCTACTTCATCATTTTTTCCAAAAATTGAAGGACTCCATCTCTGTGTCAAAGGGAGTTCGTCAGCTATACTTGAGGACGAAAAACTACAGAGAGTTGATAAGATAAAAATAAGTATTATGGTAAATTTGAAGTAATTAGGAATTTTCATTGAAAATATATTAAAACTTTAGGGAATATGGGATAGATATTAATTTTAAAATAAGCATTCAGCTATTATTCATTAATGGATAATTTATAATTACCTCTGGTTAAAACTGTTCCTGATTGAATAGAAAGAAATATTATTTTTTTTCCTTAAAAGGGCAGGCTTTCAAAACAGATGGCGGCACCAAGACTATGCCCGAAAAATACAAAGGAATATTCTATAATTAGCGGTTTTAATGCTTGAATCAATGGAGGTAAGAGAGCCTCCCATTTTGTAATCAGGGCTTCTTTAATTCGAGTTTCTCTTCCTGGTAGTTGTATGGCACAGACCTCAATATTAGAAGGCAAGTATTTTCCCCAGAGGCAAAACAAGGAAGCACCAGAGGCAGAAGGATGAAAACAGAATAAACGTAAAGTTGGTTGAGAAATTGGTTGAAATATTTTTATCCAAGGAGAAGGAGTAATAGTGGAATTCATCGGCAAGTTTATTAGCTCTAAATTGGTATACAAAAATCTGACTGTTAATGATTAAAAAAAATCTGGACTTGATTTAATTTTCATTCTTTAGGTACTTAGATATACATTTTTTATAAATTATTCAATTGTCTTCTTCTTAAAAAGAAGTAATTGTTAATTTTTGAAATTTCAATCCCTAAGCCTTGTAAGCATTCAGCCGTCAGCTATTGCTTTTAATTTTAGATCAAAGCTTTACTAATTGAGTCATAATTTATACTTGCTATAAAAGCTGGCTGAAACAGTCTATTTTCATTAAAACCCTTTCATAAGAGCTGACAGCTGACAGCTAATAGCTGAATGCTTACTAAGCCTTAAACTCTAAAGTAACTTTAAAATTGCTTCAATTAAAGTTTCTGGTTGCTGTTGAAAAAACATATGACTACCAGGAAATTCATGTAAAGCAAAATTACCGACAGTATGCTTTTTCCATTCAGACAATTGTTGTAAATTAACTGCTGTATCATTTATACCTCTAAAAGCAACAATAGGAAATTCAAAAGGTGCTTCAGGAGAATAAATATATTTTTCATTAAGAGTAAAGTCTGCTCGTAAAATAGGTAAAAATAATTCCATCAGTTCTCGGTTTTGCAACACTGCTTCAGGAGTACCACCGTATTCACGCAAAGTCGAAATTAAAGTCTGGTTAGATGCTTGATGAAGTGGGTTATTAATAGGAATTTGAGGAGCGCGACGACCAGAAATAAACATATATTTAGGAGTCGGAAGTTTTTGTCTTCGTAGTTGACGGGCAACTTCAAAACAAATTAACCCACCGAGACTATGACCGAAAAAAACAAAGGGATATTCTTTTATAAATGGTATTAAAACTTGACTTAGAGAAGCAAGTAAGTCATCCCATTTAGTAATTAAAGTTTCTTTTATCCGAGTTTCTCTTCCTGGTAATTGTATGGCACAAACTTCAATATTAGATGGTAAATTTTTTCCCCAGAGGCGAAATAAAGAAGCACCAGATGCAGAAGAATGAAAACAAAATAGACGTAGGGTAGGTTGAGAAGAAGGTTGAAATATTTTTATCCAAGGAGAAGGATTCATTAATTGATAATTGATAATGGATAATTGATAATTAGGGTTTGCTGAAAAAGTTTCTTTAAGTGAGTCTTGTGTTAGAGCTGATTAATTGCTCAAAGCAGCTAACTGCTTTAACATTTGCCTCAAACCATCTCGCCAATAAGGAGAATTTTTTCCCAAAACTTGGGCAATTTTTCCACTATTCAAAACTGAAAAGGCAGGTCGTTTTGCTGGGGTTGGATATTCAGCAGTAGTAATGGGAATTACTCGTTTTACCTCTAAAGGAAAACCCAATTGTTTTGCTTCCTCAAAAATAGTCATGGCAAAATCGTACCAACTAATTGCCCCACTATTTGTATAATGATAAGTCCCATAGGTTTCTGAATTAAGATGAGGAATAATTTTAGCGATCGCTTCTGCTAAGTCTCCAGTCCAAGTTGGACAACCTACCTGGTCGTAAACTACTCTCAATTCTTCCCTATCCTTACCTACCCGCAACATGGTTTTGACAAAGTTACCTTTACCATAAACACCATAAACCCAAGCAGTTCTAATAATAATATGATTAGCTTCTGTTTCCCGAATGGCCTCTTCTCCCTCTAATTTAGATTTGCCGTAGATACCGAGGGGGTTGGTAGGGTCAGTTTCTATGTAGGGTGTGCTTTGACTTCCATCAAAAACGTAGTCCGTGGAAATGTGGATTAAAGTTGCCCCCAATTTTTTGGCTTCGGTTGCCATAATTCCTGGGGCAATACTATTTACTGCATGGGCTAATTCTGGCTCATTTTCAGATTTATCAACTGCCGTATAAGCAGCAGCATTGACAATAATTTCTGGTTTAACTTGGCTAATTAGTTGAGAGATGGCATTGGGGTCTGCCAGGTCTAAGTTTTCTCGCCCCACTGCGGTTACTTCCCCAATATTTGTCAGGAGGGGTTGTAGTTGGTGGCCAAGTTGTCCGTTAATTCCTGTTAATAAGATTTTCATTTGTGATTTTTCAATAATATATTAGATTTAATTTTTGTTTTTCTATTTTGCACTACTCCAACCTTCTATTGAAGCCATTAAAATATTAACTGCTGGATGGTCTATTAATTCTTTAGAATGTTTCTTTTCCTCCTGCTTTTAATGCTGTAATTATTCGAGATTTCAGGGAGGGATTTTTTTCTATTTCTTGAATTGCTTGGTTAGCAATTTCTAAATTATTTGTGGGATTTGAGGAATAGTCTGTTTTAGATAGTTGTTGTAGTAAATTTTGAATTTCTTTTGCTGCCTCTTGTAAGGTTTGTCTTTGTCCGGGTGAATAATTATTCTGCTCTATATTAGCTGTATATATTTTTCCTTCTCCTCCAACAATACTGGCGATTTTACTGTCTCCAGTAATTTGAATATCGCGATTATTTTCGGTCATTTGAAAATTCTCCGTTTGACTATTAACAAAAATATTTGTTCCATTTATTTGATATTCTGTTGTTGTTCGTTGAACAATTTTTTCTGAGTTTGTTTCTAAGTATTCTGTCAGGTCATTAAATCTGATTTTTATTGCTTCATATTTATTTTTCTCCTCTGTTTGTTTAACTATCTGTTCTAAAGTCGAAAATATTTTTCTAAAATTATTGGCTGATACTTCTTGAATAGGGATAATTAGTTTTTCTTGCCCTGATATTTTTGTTAAGGGTGGTAATAAGACTAAACAAGGTAATTGTTCGGGAAGGATATCTAGTTGTCTAGCTATATCGTAAGATTCATTTCTATTAAATGGTTTTGTTTTAAATAACCATCTACTTACAGAAAATTTTTCATACAATTCTAAATAAAGAATTGACTGCCAATATTTTCTGAGTGAATCTCGTTTAGGCTCAGGTTTTTCTAAGATGTATATTTTACTCCAGTCTCCAGTTAACTTATCAAAATCCTGAAAGTTATCCATGACATAATTCAGTATTTCTCTATCTACATCTGTATATAGGAAAATTCCCTTCAGTAGTTTTGACGAATCATTCTTTATATTTGGATCAGTAGTTACAATATCTTTCCATAAATCATCCTTTGTAGATACATTTGACAGTTTGATAATTTGCCGATTTTGATTCTATCTTGAAGTAAGTAGATAGACAAAATTTCACTCTCTGTGAAAAATTACTTCAACTAGAAAATTGACAGAAATTTTCTCAATTCCCAATTCTGAGTTTTGAGTATTTGACAGCTTGAGAATTTACCGATTTTGATTCTGCCTTTAAGTAAGTAGATAGACAAAATTTCACCCTCTCTGAAAAATCACTTCAACTAGAAAGTTTGTCGAAATCTATTTAATTTCCAATTCTTAGTTTTGAGTCTTTTACAGCTTGAGAATTTACCAATGAAGAAAATATTTCATTTAGTATTCAAACCTCTGGGTGAGCGCCAGAGGTACTGATAACTAATAACTGATAACTGAAATAACTCCTTCTTAAAACAAATCAGCATCTTTTAAGGTTGTACCAGCTTCATCTTTTTTAGATAATTTCACCTCAATTCCTTCCAGAGGCCAAATAATACCAATTTCTGGGTCATTCCAAATAATTGAACGTTCGTATTCTGGCGCGTAATAGTCAGTAGTCTTATACAAAACATCAGCAGTTTCAGACACTACTAAAAAACCATGAGCAAAACCAGGAGGTACCCAAAATTGTCGTTTATTTTCTGCACTTAAAAGATAACCTACCCATTTACCAAAATTAGGAGAATTTTTGCGAATATCTACAGCAACATCGAATATTTCTCCAGCAACTGCTCGTAATAATTTACCTTGAGCTTGTTGAATTTGATAATGTAAACCTCGCAATACACCTTTTGTAGAACGAGAGTGATTATCTTGCACAAATTCCAAATTTACTCCTGTTTTTTCTGAGAAATTGCGTTGATTAAAACTCTCCATAAAAAAGCCACGCTCGTCTCCAAAAACTTTTGGCTCTATCAGCAATACTTCTGGGATTTCTGTTTGAATTACATTCATTTATATAACCTCAATTTATTTATAGGTAGTAGGTTTTAGGCGTTAGATTTTAGGTTTTAGAGTTAATATATAGCAACCGCCAAAGAGGTTAGGACATATCAAAAACTTAAAACTAAAACAACGCGAGATTTTTCCTTATATCCTAGATAACTAAAACCTTCTTCCTTCTGCTATAAGTTCACAGTTAAAAATTCCATAGATATATAACTTTATCTTGTCTATTTTGTCAACCTTTTTTTCCCTTATACCAACCGTGAAAAAAGAATGCTTAACTTAGGCGACATTTCAATTATTAAGTAATTAACACAGACTGAATAACTTTTTTGATAATTAGCACCCCAATTATTGTTAATTATTCTGATGTTTATTTCCCCTCCTGGGAGGGGTTAGGGGTGGGTTCTCTCCCTGTACGGATTTGAATACAAAGTCCCTAACTACTCCCTTACTCCCCTACTCCCTCACTTCCCTACTCCCCCACTTTTTTTTCCCCAAGCTTCTAATTCTCCTATCCACAGAGAAAAAACTAATTTATGGAGATTGAATGATCGAGCAATTCTCAGTAAAAAGGAGAATAAAGTTGGCTGATAATATTGGAGTCGATCGAGTATATATTCCACACTCATAGAATTATTGGTTGGCTTTGATTCTACATCAGAAAATCCAGTTTTTTCCAAAGCAAATTTTATCGTATCAAGAGAGAAATAAGTCAGATGTTCTGTTGGTTTATAGTGATACCATAAAGCGCCTAATAATTTTTCCCAAAATCCTCCCACATTTGGAGTAGTAATAAAAATCCATCCTCCAGGTTTCAAAAGTTGATAAGCTGCTGTTAGTTGAGCAATAGGATCTGTCGTATGTTCAATCATATCTTGCAACATAATCAAATCAAAATAATTAGGTTCAAAACTATGATTAAACAAATCTCCTTGACAGACAGATAAACCACGACTTTTAGCAAAATTTACTGCATATTCTGAGACTTCTAAACCTTGAGGATTATCCCATTCTAAATCTTTTGCTTGCTCCAAACAATCACCCAAAGCACAACCTACATCTAATAATAAACCTTTACCAGAAAGTTTTCTTTCAGCCTTCAACAAACGCTGTCGAAAAGTCTGGCTATTAATTTTCATGCCTTGAAAATAATTAGAATATCCTCCTTTAGGAAAATCGTTATTATAGTAATCTTCTTGATAGATAGCAGTAGGATTTGTTGGTGGATTATTATCCCATACCATACCACATTCAGAGCATTTTGCTAATAGATAGTCATCCCCTGCTTTGTAGTAGTTAAATTTATCTGTATGACATAAAGGACAATGATTTTTTTGCATAATATTTGATTAAATATTACCTGGGATTAAAATCCCAGGCTTATAGCTGAAGTCCCTTAAAAGGGACTAAAAATTTTAAGGTGTTAGTACGAAAATTCATTTTTGCGCAGGACATCAATTTTAACCTAAATTTGTACATTTAAAAGATAAAAATTAGAATTGCATTACGGCGACTTTTCTATCATTTTGTTTGGTCAACTAAATATAGAAAACCTCTAATCACACTAAATATAGAACCACAACTTTATTATTATATTATTGGCAAAGCTAATGTTGTTAATTGTATTATTCATGCTATTAATGGTACAGAAAATCATATTCATTTAGTAGTCTCAGTTCCACCTAATTTAGCTATTTCTGATTTTGTGAAAAATATTAAAGGTAGCAGTTCTCATTATCTAAATAATGTTCTACCTCCGAAGGAAAATAAATTTGCTTGGCAAACAGGATACGGTGTCTTTTCTTTGGGAAAAACACAACTAGAAAGAGCGATCGCTTATGTCGATAATCAAAAACAACATCATTCAAAAGGAACTTTAAACAATGAATAATGAATAATTAATAATTAATAATTAATTATTAGGGCTTGCTGAATAAAGCTAAAAGTAAGAATAGTCAAGGTAATTGAGCTTTTTATATTCAATTTATCTCCTAAGTGATTGGCTCTTATTTGCCTCAAAATACTGAGTTTTTATGCTGAAATTAAAGAAAATTTATTCACATAAAATGGCGAAACCATTATCTGTTTATCCATCTCCGCGTCTCCGTGTCTTACCCCCACCAACCAATTTTTTCAGCAGACCCTAATTACCTCTCCCTAAAAGGAAGAGGATTGAATAAAAGGAAAATTTTTTCTTGTTTCTCCACGGCGAGTGATAGGCTTTAAACCTTAATTATTCTGTAAGTTCCTACCTAGAACAAATTACTTATCAACACGCTTTTACTTTCAAATTATCTAATACCAGGGATTAAAATCCCAGGCTCACAGCTCAAGTCCTCTCAAGAGGAATCCGTATTTTCATTCCCTTTTAAAGGACTTCAGCTATTAGCCCTGAAATAAATTTCAGGGCAATTTAGGCTTCCACTCTAACTTTTATTTGGTCGTTTAATTTGACAAATTCTTGTTTATCATAATTATAAACCCAAGCTTTAATGACAGTTTCTCCCATAGGTAAAGATTTAGCTGAAAATGTGACTTTCCATCGCGCTTTGTTATACCTTTTTGACTTCAGAACTTTAGCAATATCATTACTCTCTAAATTGACAATAGCATTGGCAAAAAAAGATTTATTTTGACCAGAAGAAAGTAAAACTAGATTCGGTTGTTTATTTCTATCCGGTCTAATTGCCCATCCCCCCAAACTAAGAGTTTCATCTCTATTAATAATTAGAGTATTTTTAGTTGTTTGAGGATAATCTAAATAACCATAAGTTTGTTTTGTTTCTGTAATAAATTCCAGATTTTGTGGAAATTTTCGCCATCCTAATTTTGCCATAATTCCTGCACCTTCTCTGACTAACCACGTTTTGCCATTCATTAATACTAAACAACTATTCTGTGATTCTTTGATAAATTCTGAATCTTCCAAATAGTTAATTATTTCTAGACACTCTTTCCGACTTTCCATGTAGGGAAAACTTGATTTTACACTAGCAGCAACATACACCGAGTTAACCATCATAATTCCTGTCATTACTACAGCAAAAACTTTATATATTGATAAATACTTTTGCTGCTGTTGCAGGAATAAACCAAAAAGATAAATTAGGGAAATAATTAATAAAATTGACGTAGTTGTATACCGCGAAGAAATCATTGCATTCTCCACACCATATTCTGCCCTACCCACAGAAATAGATAGAGCAGAAATTAGAGAAAACGTTCCTATTGTTAACCAAGGAATAGCTGCCGGAGCAAAGATAAATTTATCAAAATAATTGGTTCTAAACCCCAACCTTTTAAGGCGAAATATTTTTGGAGCAGAGCTTAAATCTTCTTTGCAAAAATCACTTCTATACGTCGCCAATCCAACGGCTCCTCTATCTGACTTCTGACTTCTGAATTCGTTAAACCAAGGTTTCTTGAGAAAATAAAATGTGAAAAATATAAAACTAGACAATAATGTTAATCCTGTCAAAATTGCCGGAATGGAAATTCTCACTAAAGGTAAGCCTAAAATAGCTAAAAAATAATTGATTATTAGGAATGGTTGTTCTGTAAATAAAAATGGTTTTGGTTCTCGAATGGGATTATAGTTAATTGAATATATAAAACATGAAAGTATAAAGAGTAAAATCCAAATAGTTACTCTACTAATTTTTTGTTTGGGTTTACCTTCTAGCCAAAATATTGATGGTATAAGTACAAGCCAAGAAAATAATCCTTGTATTAATGTAAAACTGCCAATAAAACAGGATATTGCTGCCAGAAATATTTT